>JBAVOD010000494.1:0-3583 GCA_049691735.1 Bacteroidales bacterium | reverse complement strand
GCATAAATGTTCTATGTCTGGATAACGACTCTGATAATATTGTTGGAAAACCATTTCCAACGGATGGGATGATAACTAATAATCTGGAGTTAGATTACAGGTATAAAATGAGTGGTGATAAATGGGGTTGCATCAGATTGGATCTTGTAAAAGACAATCCTTTTCCTTCTATAAAAGGTAAATATTATCCGGAAAACTTTTTGTGGTATGGTCTGTCAAAAAAGTACAATATAATTTGTTTCAACAAACCTTTGTACCGGTATTATACCACTTTTACAGGAATTTCACAAACAGAATTGAATAAGACCAGCCTAATACCATCAAGAATCAGATTAAAATACAAAACCTGGATCATAAGTAATTTTGGCTATTATATTTTAGTTCATTCCCCCATAGACTTTCTCCGGATCTCTGCTTCAATTGTCAAACATTCAGTACTATGGCTTTTTAGAAGATTGAAAGGTTATAAATTGTAAGTTCAAAATATCAGGAAATATAATGGATAAAGTATTATTTGGTGATAATCAGTTTTTTGCCGTAAGTCATCTGTCCGACGAAAAATCCCGTGAACAAGCAATCAGATTCAAGGATGATTCCTCAATCATACGGGTATTAGATCAGGCCAGGGAAGCAGGCATTAACACATTCATGTGCACAACGCACGACAGGGTAGGTAACCTGTGTGACCATTTCCGCGCAAATCCTGCAAAATACAGCACTTTCAAAATCTACCCGTGCATGCCGTACGCCCACAAGTATGCAAATGCAGTCACGGAACATGGTTTTTTGGGGACAATTAAGAAATACGTCCCCGGAAACCTGCTCGGCACTTTCACAAAAGGGGGTATTGCTTATGTACGGAAGGATTTCATTGGCCTGATGGAAATCCTTATAGATGCGGAGATGAAAATGTTCAGGGAAATTAATACTCCGGTAATCTTTATTCAGAATGTACTTGTCGACATGATACTGGGTCTGGGAATGTTAGAAGTATTCCGCGAATATGATCTTTATATTAGAAAGAGATACAATGCTGAGCCTGGATACATCACCATGAACATGCCTGCCCTGTTTGATGCGCTCAAATCAGCAGGTATCGAAAACCCGATCATTTGCAGCTCAATAAACAAGGTCGGATTCAGGATGTCAGGAGGGAAGGAATTATATGAAAATTATCTTCAGGAAAAGAAATTCCGGCCGATCGCAATGCAGGTCCTTGCGGCAGGCGCTCTTCACCCGGGGGAGGCAATCGAATATCTTGCCCGTTTTCCTAAGATCGAATCAATACTTTTTGGCGCTTCATCGAAGAACCATATAATTGAAACAAAAGAACTTATAGAAGATTACTTCAAACCTTCACGCAAAAACTGAAACACTGAAAGACAATACTTACTATGAATACCGTAAAAAGGATCTGGGAAAGCGTGTTTAAATTGCTTATGCTGAAGGCAAGTGATGAAAGGAGGATCAGCTACCTGCGTAAGCAGGGTGTTAAGATAGGCGAAAGATGCAGGGTCAGGACAATGCAATTCTCAACTGAGCCCTATCTGATTGAAATTGGCGATCACGTTGCGGTCGCGTCCAATACCCAGTTCCTGACCCATGATGGGGCAACCTGGTGTTTTGAAAAAGAAGTTGACGGTGGCATTTTTGGAAAAATAATTATCGGTAACAACGTATTTATAGGAGTTAATTGTATAATCCTTTCAAATACAACTATTGGCGACAATTGTATTGTCGGCGCGGGCAGTGTGGTACGCGGACATTTCCCCGAAAATTCAATTATAACCGGCAATCCTGCCCAGGTCATCTCCCGGTCCAATATCCAGAAAATGCTTTTCAGACAGAACCCGGGGCTTGTAAAAACACATGGCTGTACTGTGCCGCAGAAAGACAAGCTTGTCAGGGATCATTTCGGGATTGAAGGCAGGTGAAGGATTAAGTATTGGCCCTGACGGTCAATGAGGTATTATTCCTATATTGCAGATACAAAACGATACTTGCAAAGAGGAAGAGGAGTGCAAAATCTGTTTCTTTTGTTTCTATGATCGGGGTAAGTCTTGGAAAAAGATGCATACTTTCAAATACCTTCGAAAGGAGATGATTAATCAGAAAAAGGATTCCAAGCCATAAAGGAATAACAGGGAAGGATATTCTGTCTAAAAATTTATTCGAATGGGAAGAAACTCTGTATAATACAGGGATCAATAAGCAAAACGTTATCCATATGAAAGCGAAAATCTTATGTCCGGTCAGCAGTTCTTTCAGACCTGTTTTAATATTATTGTTTCTATCAGTCGCCTGGAATATGAAAAGATTGTGAATATTGAGTTCTTTTTGTGCATTATTCTCCTCCATGTATTCGGGAGTATCAATCCCAATAATCCGCTGACCCCAACTGATCTCCTCCCCGGCACAAAAAAAGAAGAATAATCCCAGTAAAAGAATAAAGTAATTTCTACGCGATTTAAAAAGGAAATCCTTAGCGTCAGTTTTCGTGACGACAAAAATATAAAACATTATGCATGAGGCTAGAAAAAAGAATATCGCAGACAGATTTTCGACGATCCCGTCTTCTCTCGATAACCTTAAAGCAGTGTCCGGACTCTCTGTCAGAAGGACCAGGTAACTAATAATCAGTAAAATGAGTATTACTATTGCTGCAAAATATTTCTTGTACATAGTAACTTATTTTTAATATTTATATTAACGCGATTTGATCTGGTTTATTTAATCGATAATCAGATAATTCTGAGAGAAAATGTGGTATCGAAAAAGAAAACTACAGCATCTGGGCTTTTTCATCAGTATCGATAAGCTCGATATTTATGCCGTATTTTGCCAGCAGGAATGCAATGCTGTGATTATTAAAGGCCTCTCCCGGCTGGGGAGCAACCAGAGTGATTAATCCTTTGTTCTTCAAATCTTTAACTCCCTCTTCAACCTTGTCGCATTTGAAACAGATGTGATGAAAACCTCCACCCTTTCCGACAAAATTGACTAGTGAAACATTATCCTCAAGAGGTTCAATCAGTTTTATTGTGAGGCTTCCGTTTTTGCTTAAGAAGGCAACTCTGACCTTCTGAAGAGAATTTACAACGGGCCCGGTCATCTGATGGTAACCAAAAACCCGTTCCCAGTAAGCTATACCTTCCCGGAGATCTTTTACGGCAAAACAGATGTGGTCAATTACCATTTTAAAGTTTCCCTTTGATTTTTTTCCCGGTCGCACTTATAACAAGCTGTTCCTTAAGATCAAAGATCTGAGGGACCTTATATAGTGCAAGGTGCCGTGCGCAGTGCTGCTGTAATTTTTCTGTCATTGTATCCTTCCCGTCACTGGTTCTTACAACAACGGTTGCTTTAAGTGCTTCCCCCAGAAGCTCGTCATCAACTCCCTCAATTGTACAGTCAACAACTTCAGGAAGCTCTATAATGACTGCTTCAATCTCTTTGGGGCTTATCCTTTTGCCGCCCACTTTTATTATTTCCTTCTTCCTTGCCGTAAGGAATATGTAACCATCGCTGTCGACCGTACCAAGATCGCCGGTGAAAAGCCAGCCTTCGCGGATAGCATTCCTGG
>JBAVOD010000493.1:0-1582 GCA_049691735.1 Bacteroidales bacterium | reverse complement strand
AGAATCTTCTGAAGGCGGTAATTGATTCCGGTGTAAATATTATTGATACTGCCGAATTTTATGGTAATGGCAATAATGAACTGCTTGTTGGGAAAGCGATTAAGGGCTTTGACAGGAAATCATTATTCATCAATACCAAGCTGATGATCAATGAGAAAGACGACAATGAAAAAATAAAGGAGCGGGTCCGAAAGTGCCTTGAAAGACTTGATACCAGCTACCTTGATGGACTCATGCTTTGGAATCCCGGATCTGCCGAAGAGACCGGGAATAAGGAATTTCACAAGGCATTCAGGCAGTTAAGGGAAGAAGGAAGAGTAAAATTTTGCGGGGTCTCCAGTCATGGATCGGAATACCCGGGGGTCGCAAAGGACAATATGGAGAAAATTATTTGCGGGGCAATTGAAGACGGCAGGTTTGATCATGTTCTTTTTGTCTATAATTATGCTCAGCAGGAAATGGGTAATAACATCCTGAAAGCATGTGCTGTCAAAAATACAGGGGCGCTCCTGATGAAAACGGATCCTTTTGGCAAACGCTACCTTGATATAATTGATAAAGTCAATGCATTAAGAAAAGAGAACAAGCCTCCCGATGAAAATACCGCCAGGATGTATGAAACTATTCTCGAAAAGCAAAAAAAGGGGAAAGCATATCTTACGGAAGATCAGCTTGGCAACAGTAAGGCAAGAAGAGAAGCTGCAGTAAACTTTGTTCTGAACAATCCTGCAGTCAGCTCAGCTCTGATATCATTCAGTAATTTTGATGAAATTGCAGATTATGTAAGTCTTTCAGGAGGAAAACTTACTCAGGAAAACCGAACTGTAATTAATGCCATGAAAGAGAAATTTGGTTATTTATATTGCCGTCATGCATGTGGGATCTGCGAGAAAACCTGTCCTTATCATGTGCCTGTCAATACAATAGCAAGATTTAACCATTATTTTATCTCGCAGAAAAGGGAGAAATATGCAATTCAGAAATACCTTGAAATGCAAGGTCCGAAAACAGAGAGGTGTCTGAACTGTGAAGGATTTTGTGAATCTGCTTGTCCTTATGGTGTTTCAGTAAGGACGATAATGGCAATTGCGCATGAAAATTTAAAACTTAATATTGGATAACAAACCTTTTCGGTTTCTCGCAAAGTCGCAAAGTCGCAAAGAAGACCGAAGAAGCCCGAAGCCGGAAGCAAGAAGGCCGCACGCCGCACGCCGTTCCTCACCTCTTGGCGTCTTAGCGACGTTGTGAGAGATTTTTGTTGCTCGCAAAACCGCAAAGTCGATTTTTCCCCGTGCGGAAAATAAACCTGACTCATATTTCCAACTTTTCCGTCTTTTATATATCTTTTATACAGAAACCAGTTCAAATCCGGAACAATTGAATTACGCAAAGCAAAGTACGATCCAGGCATTATTCAAATCATACAGCAGGGGCATGTTTAATATCTGCTTACGCATGACAGGGAATAAACAGGATGCAGAAGATACCCTCCAGGACGCATTTTATCTGGCCTGGGTAAATCTTAAAACATTGAAATCGATCGACAGCTTCGGGCCATGGTTAAAAAGGATCGTAATAAACC
>JBAVOD010000492.1:0-2210 GCA_049691735.1 Bacteroidales bacterium | reverse complement strand
CGGATAATTCGCTGAACAGCATTATTCAGGACATTAAGCTTGCCCCGATGATCGATAATGGGAGGGTTGAATATGTCTCTGATTTTGTAATCGTGCGCCCGGCTGATATGACAAAAAGTAACGGGCTGCTTTTTCTCAGCCTGCCGAACAGGGGCAACGCGATACCTCCCGATACTGTTTTGCTTGGTCGCGGATATATATACTTCTGGTGTGCATGGCAGGGCGATGTGCTGCCGGGAGGTAACCGCCTTACAATGAAAGTTCCCTATGCAGGTGATAATGGAAATGAGATTACCGGGCTGCTTCGGACTGAGTACCAGGTTAGCATTGCAACAACTACACTGACTCTGGGCAGTGGTTTCTTTACCGGCAACAGTCACAAAAGCTATGAGACCACCAATGTTGATAATAGCAGTTTCACCCTGACCAGGAGGATCCATGAAGCTGATCC
Organism: Bacteroidales bacterium; assembly: GCA_049691735.1. Taxonomy (GTDB): domain Bacteria; phylum Bacteroidota; class Bacteroidia; order Bacteroidales; family VadinHA17; genus LD21. Next base: position 1,759 of record JBAVOD010000492.1, on the reverse strand, counting down.
CCGCGAGCCGATACCCAATACAGAATGGGCATTTGCAGATTGCAGCAGATTCCGTTTTCCGGGAACTCCAAGTTCCGTCAGGATCTCTTTAAAAGATGATTTTCAACCCAACTATATTTATGAACTTATTTATATTGCGAAGAATCCGCTGATATTGGGACTGGGTTTTGCAGCTATCAGGGATTTTACTTCCTTCCTCAGGAATGATCTTAAAGATGATGCAGGTTACCCTAATCCTCTTTCAGGAAACGACTTAACGAAGAATCCGGTCAGAGCGGCTATAATGCAGGGAGTTTCACAGTGTTCCAATTTTGCCCGTACATACCTTTGCCTTGGATTCAACCAGGATGAAAATGGCAGAAGAGTATTCGACGGAGTCGATGCTCATATTGGTACCCGCCGGATTTCATTGAACGTCCGTTTTGGGCGGCCGGGAGGCGGAGGATTGCAGCATGAAGATCATCTCTTCCCCGGCAATGATCCACCTTTTTCATGGGATAGCAGAACAGATCCTGTTTCAGGGATTACGGGCGGGATCCTTGAAAAATGCATCGAAACCGGAACATGTCCGAAAATAATGCAAACCCTCAGCTCTTCAGAATACTGGCAGCTGCGTGCTTCGCTTACAACTACTGACTCATACGGCAAAGCCGATATTGATATCCCTGAAAACGTCAGGATCTACCTGTTTTCAGGTACTCAGCATACACCTTCAGGAGGAGCCGACCAGATGAGCGGTTTTGCAATGAATCCGAACTCTTATGATCCTTACCTGAGGGCATTGCTTGTAGCCCTCGAGAAGTGGGTACTTGAAGGGAAGGAGCCTCCGACATCGTGTTATCCCAGGATAGATGCAGCGACTCTGGCAGCACCTGACAGGGAAAGTATCGGCTGGCCTGATATTCCTGACATACCCTTTAACGGTAAGGTGAATGAATTGCCGCTTCTTGATTATGGCCCTCAGTACGACTTCAGGAACGTAACAGGCATACTGCAGCAGGAACCGCCAAAACAAAAATCCGATCAGATGTACAGGACACTTGTCCCGCGTGTAGATAAAGATGGCAACGAAGTTGGAGGGATCAGGGGGATAAATATAAGAGTACCATTAGGAACCTATACAGGATGGGCTTTGCGCAGGGAAGGCTACGGAAAAGGTGACCTCTCTTCGCTGAACGGGATGTTCATTCCGTTCAGGAATACCCGGAAGGAACGAAATGAAAGCGGCGACCCCCGGCTGTCGCTCAGGGAACGGTACACGACACATGAAAAATATGTTGAAGCAGTGAAAGAGGCAGCCGCAGAATTGGTGAGCGAGGGCTTTCTGCTACAGGAAGATGCCAATGCCGAGATAAAAAAAGCTGAAAACAGTAACGTATTGAAGTAGGAATCAGATATTTGATTGGACAAGTTTAAAGAGTATTCTGGGCAAACCGGCGTATATATCTCTCGGAGTTAGCTCCGTTGCTGTTTAAATAAGAAGCCCGAAGCCGTAAGCCAACTGCCAACTGCCAACTGAACTGCCAACTGAACTGCCAACTGCCAACTGAGGTTCTGGCATTGATTATTTTATTTTGTCAAATTTTGCCGCCATAATAAAGTCATTCTCCGAAAGCCCGTTAATTGAGTGAGTCCATAGCTCAATCTCAACCCTTGAATAGGAAACAAACATATCGGGGTGATGGCCCTCCTCCTCGGCAATATCGGCCACTTTGTTGACAAATTCCATTGTCTGCTTGAAATTAGCAAACAGATATTC
>JBAVOD010000491.1:0-2474 GCA_049691735.1 Bacteroidales bacterium | reverse complement strand
GGGGAGGTGTCCGCCAATTGGCGGACAGAGGGGTCTCAGATCTTTTAGACGAACGCCCAGGGGAGGTGGCCGCCAACTGGCGGACAGAGGGGTCCCTGATCGTTTCGACGAACGCCCACGGGAGGGGTCCAGCCCACTTCAGGGGATTGGGGGTAAAACATCTTCAGGGGGTTGGGGGTGCCCCAAACCTCTCCGCCTGCTTCATGTACATACTGAAGTAAATCCCCTTGTTCGACATTAGCTCATCATGAGTCCCTGATTCTATTACAGCACCCTTATCAAGGACAATGATCCTGTCGGCAAGAGCAACATTGGTAAACCTGTGACTTATAAGTATGCAGGTGCGCCCCCTGACAATCTCCCTGAACCTCCTGAAGATCTCGTACTCGGTCTCGGCATCAAGGGCACTTGAAGGCTCATCAAGTATCAATACCGGGGCATCCCGGAAAAGAGCCCTGGCAAGAGCGATCTTCTGCCATTCACCCCAGCTGAGCTCGCGGCTGTCATCGAAAAGATTGCCAATCGCCGTATCGTACCCTGCCGGGAGATTGCTTATCAGATCATGGACGCCGGCCTCCGAAGCAGTCTGCGTTATCCTTTCATTACCTGCATCTGCATCTTCATCTATGTTGCCCATCCTTATATTTTCTCCGGCAGTCAGATTATAAAGCATAAAATCCTGGAAAACAACAGAAAAATTCTTCCTGTATTTTTCAGGATCCATATTCCTGACATTTGTGCCGTCATACCTGACGCACCCCGCATCGGGATCATACAGCCTGGTCAGAAGTCTTACAAGTGTGCTCTTTCCGGCACCGTTGGGACCGGCGATCGCGATGATCTCTCCTTTCCCGATTTTGAGGGAAACATTATCAACAGCAGGTGACTGGTTGCCGGGATAGGTAAACGAGAGTCCCTCCACTGAAATTTCATTTTCAAGTCCGGCAGGAACTACGGCAGGCGCTTCAGCGACCACTTTCTCCTCCAGGTCCAGGAATTCAAACGTGTTGCCGATGAACAGACCGTCCTCGTAAAGCCCTGCCACCGATCCGAACAGGTCCTTTATGTATGTCATGCCCTGCCTGAAGGCGAGAAGGAACATCGCCATCTGCCCGAGGGTCAGCTTTCCGGTGATCGTCTGGCGCGTAATGAATGCCAGGAGGAACATGAATGCGAGTGCTTTTACTATATCAGTTATGAGCTCGATAAACGTCCTTTTCCTTATTATATCGATCTCCTTTTCCTTCTGTCTTATAAAAGAATCCCTGAAAAGCTTAATGAAATAGTTACCGAGTCCGAAAAGCCTCAGTTCCCTCGATGGTCTGTCGCCCGTAAGCAGCCAGTTGAAGTATGCCGATTTTCTTGCTTCAGGTGTCTGTTTCCTCTGGAAATCATACAGGATATCGGCGTAGTGAAGCCGCAGCCATACTCCCGGGATATTGACTGCCACAAGCAAAACTGCCAGCGTCCAGTTCAGCGTGGCCAGCAGCCCTGCCATAAGTATCAGCGACAGCAATCCCCTGAACATCGCAACAATGTTATTTAGAATGCTGTTGGGCCGCCACGGGGCTTCAGCTGTCGCCCTTGACAGGCAGTCGTAATACTCCGGATGCTCAAAATTGATAAGGTCGAGCCGTATTGCTTTTGAATGCAGTAGTCCGTACATATATACCTCAAGCTTCATCGATTGCTGCTTACGGACATAATTCCCCGCATCGGACAGTACTTCATCGAGAAAATATATTATAACAACGGCTATGATCATCCACAGGAGGGATAAGGGACGTGAAGCCGTACTGACAGCAGATGTGATATCATCAATGAGGACCTTGATAAGAAAGAGAAGGATTAGCGGGAGAAAGCTCTGCAGGACGGAAATAATGATGTTAACTGACGTCCAGAATGGCGCACTTTCCCAAACCAGCTTAAGAGATCTTCTGAAAAGGAAGTATTTTTGTTTCATGTCTGCTGTAAATTTATACAATCTTTGAATTACAGACTTCATTACATTAGCTTTCTACTGCAAGAATTAAGCTGTTGCACGGGCTAACTACCAGAGTTAGTCCTATGCACTGTCATTGCGAGCGATGCGAAGCAAACTCTTGATCGCGTGCACAACCCTGAATCAAAACACCAACAAGGCCGGAGGCCTTCCATCTTTATGGCGAGTTTACGAGCGCAACCCATGGTAGAGGCACCACTCAGAAATGCGCCGGAGCAGGATTTCTAATTGAAGAAGGTTGCTGATACCGGCGCAATGGGTCGGGTGGGGCCAAGAGACGAGGGGTTTGGGGGTCCCAGACTTTCCTCCGGGGGGTTAGGGGGTTTGGGGATCCCTCCGGGGGGTTTGGGGGTTAAACCTCCTGAATTGCAAAATAATCCGGACAAGCAATCTGTTCACGACATAATTAACATGCTTTTTAGTCAGTTTTTCTGCCTCAACAGTTTTTCCCTGAGGGGTTTCCACCCTGATC
>JBAVOD010000490.1:0-3190 GCA_049691735.1 Bacteroidales bacterium | reverse complement strand
ACCTACTGTCCCGGCAATTTTTTATACCGAGTGTCAGCGTGCGTTTATTATTTTCATTATCAATTCATTGTTTGGGTCACAATCTTCGTCAACGTCACCCTTCGGCGAATAAATCAATCGAGCTTTTGATTTTTTTTCCGCATCAATCCTTACAGAAACAACATAATCAGTCGTATCAAATAAAAATTCGTCAACTGGATATCCACCATTTTCATCTTCATCAATTTCACTGTCACCTTCAGGATGATTAGCTTTAGCAGTTCCATGAATCTCCATATCACATAACATTGAACTACAAATCATTTGATAATCAACCGAGTCAATCCCGTGCCATTTTACTCCCAGAATTTGCTTGAATTCATTTTTTGTGTCAAGGTATGCGTAGACCTTATCAAACTTTGTCCAATCAATCGTTTTATTGTTGATTGTAATTTCTTTGTCTATTGTAAGCTCAGATTGAACATTTAATGAATCAGTTTTCGTCTCTTTATTATCAGTTGAATTCGACTTATGTTGTCCGCATGAGAATAGTCCAATCAAAATTACAACTGTTATCAAATAAATTACTTTCATATTTATCAGGTTTAATGCTGTTGTCAATGTCGTTTTAAATGCACGCTAACGTTTGGCAATATGCGTAGGCGGGATTTCAAAGCTCCAGCCTATCAAACAGTTACTAGTTTGATTAAATGTACAAAAGTTAAATTTACCCACTATCCCCCGGCTTACGTATACTGCATATTGTGCGCTGAGCTTTTTGTCCTCCTAAGTCCATAAATCATAAATACAATCCCTATTAAAATGAAAGGGATGCTTAAAAGTTGTCCCATATTTAAAGTCATTCCTTCTTCGAATCCGACTTGGTCTTCCTTTACAAATTCAATTAGAAATCTGGCTGTAAAAAACAAAACAGAACCAAGCCCAAAAAAGAATCCATTTTTAAGTCTATCTCTCCTTTTTTTGTAAAGAATCATCATAGCCGCAAAAATGATAAAATAGGAAATCGCTTCATATAATTGAGCTGGGTGTCTCGGTATGTTATCTACCCTCTCAAAAATCACACCCCAAGGTTTTGTTGTCGGCATGCCAATTATTTCAGAATTCATAAAGTTTCCAAGTCTGATAAATCCAAAGCTCAATCCTGAAACAATCGCTATCAAATCAATCGTGTCAATCATTGAGTGTTTTGTCTTTCGAGAATAGAAATATAATGCAATGAGTAATCCGATTACTCCTCCATGACTTGCCAATCCTTGATATCCAGTAAACTTAATCCCACCTTCAGGGGGAAAGGTAATTGGAAGAATCATCTCTAAAGGATGTGATAAATAATAAGATGGCTCATAAAATAAACAGTGTCCTAATCGTGCCCCTACCATTATTCCAATCATCCCATAAATTGTTAATTTCTCAAGGTTTTCAGATGGAAAGTTTTCTCTTTTATAAATCCAGCCTAAAATATAGATGCAAAGAATCAATCCACTTACAAAGAGTAATCCATAGTATCTAATTGAAATCCCAAAGACATTAATAATCTCAGGCTCTGGATTCCAGTGTATAAAGTTTAAAATCATATCTTATGTTTCATTTTTGCAGTGTCGCTGTCAGCTTTACGCCCAACATCTGACGGTAAGCCGTGCGACTAAGGGTCGTTTACAATCAGGGTGAAGTGAGTTTTATTATGGTCTCAAACTTTCGATTTAATGTGATGCGAGCACGGCATTTACCGTTTATTAGGCATAGTTCTATTTTATTTGTTCGATAAGGGAAGTATCAATATTTAAATAGTAATCTGCATAATATTTCCCATGTTGGATATATTCCCAGTCATTTTTATCCACCAAAATATTTTTGTTATTTACATTCAAAGACATATCCTTAATAGAAAGCCTGTCCCGGTCATCTGATACTCCCACGGTGCCATAGACATAACTTGCATGATATATTAACAAAGAGTCATTGGGTTGAATAATATTATGTTCCACAATACTACTTGTTCCAATCTTATAGTTTAAAATGACTGAGTTACCGTATTCATTTATTACCGTGTAATCCTTAACATGTTCTGCATCACATGAGGTGAAGAGAAGCGATATTGCGATGAGTAGAAAAGAGCTAAGTTTGATCCTCATTTTTCATGAAATTAAAAGATTCGATTCTACAGTCTCTTGTTGATTTGACTGAGAATCAAGGATTATGCCTAACGGTTATAAATCATCAAAAGATCGCTTTATTTCTGCGGTGTTGTAAACTTTGTCCACCTGAGTTGAATTTATAGTTATAGAAATCATAAGCCGGAAAACCTCATTTCTTATCACTCATTTAAAGTAACTCATCTTTTATGCCAATTATTCTCAATGATGGTCCTTTTTTCTGCTTCCTTATAGATCATCAAATGTATTCCCTACTGAATGCTCTTCGTAGTCATATAAGCACATGTATCCATGGTCTTGACACTCCTGTGTCCAGGCAGCACCAGAATATATCTGACGTCGGGGCCGGATTTAACATGCTCTCGCCGGGTCAGTCCCAAAAGGGGAGATCTAAGGGAATTATAATTCTAAAAAGTTACGGTTTAATACAATTGAGGATAAATTTGTTACCCTGTTTTTCAGGAATTTTTTCAACAATTTTAATTTTGGGCCTGGAAATGGCTTTAAACGAGATATCTGAGATAATATATATAATTGATATATAGATATTTATTAAAAAATTATCTTTACTTTTCTGCCAGGCAATATGATGAGAGCAACCTAATACCTGTTTCCCTGGTTCTTCTTCAACACAATCATAAACATATTTATTATCCTTCCTGAAGACAAACATGAAAAAAATAAACAGCAAAGAATATGCAGCATTTGCACCATCATTTTCGTATTAACAGTATAACCTGTTTAAATACGGACTTCAAAATATTCATCAGAACCAAAAAGGATATGAGAAAGATAATTTTGACAACGATATGCGTTGCCTTGCTGGGAATCCACAATTCATGTGAAAAGCAATCCGGAGAACAGGATCTGACCCCCAAAAGTATCACACTGACCGCTGCGGGGCCGCAGGCTATAGAAAGCAGCAATGATTTCGGGATCGAACTATTCAGGAAGGTCGCTGAAACTGAGGAACAAAACCTTATGCTCTCGCCCCTGAGTGCAAGCACTGCCCTCACTATGCTGCTTAACGGTTGCGG
>JBAVOD010000489.1:0-1705 GCA_049691735.1 Bacteroidales bacterium | reverse complement strand
GAATAACAGAAGTTTTATTAACCTTTTCGGTCCTGAAAACAAAGAAGTCGTAAGGGAATATATTCACGGTCACCATGTCAGTGTGAAAAAAGCCAGCGATAAGATCATGGCAGGGCTCATCAAATATATTAACACTCCCGGAGGTAAATGAAGCCTGCTTTAGTTTTCATATGGTTAGTTTTATCAGGGTCATCTCTGCAATCCGGCGGACCGGACAAAGTAATATCCTGTCACTTCAGGAATATCTCGTTTACAGAATTTTGTAATGAGGTATTACGTCAGGCAGATGTAAAAATATACTATAAAGACGCCTGGGTAAATGACCTGAAGGCAAATCTCGACACAGACAGTATCACGGTACTATCGGCAGTGAAACAGGTCATTGAAGGTTCCGGTCTGGAATTATCCGTCTGGAAAAACGATCTTGTTCTTCTTCCTGGTAAAAAGCTTTTGGCCGACCTCCCTTTATTTGAACAAAAAGCTGATCCGAATCCTGTTGTCAAACAGGAAGAGCAGCTGGTCACTGAATCGGAAGAGCGCTATATTACAGGTCGTATACCTGAGGTTACCCAGGCAATTACCATAGGTCACCCTGGTATAAATGTTGGTAATTCCAGGGTAAAAGTTTCAGGCAGGGTATTAGATTATGAGACTGGCGAGCCAATCAATTATGTTTCGTTCTATATATCTGAAACAAAAAACGGAGTGGTTTCCGATTTAACAGGATTTTTCACGCTTGCTCTTTTTCCGGGAAAGTATAATGTACAGATCCAGCTTATAGGATATGAAACGGAGAAATACCTGCTTGATGTGCTTTCTGCCGGCAGTCTTAATGTAAGAATGAAAAAGAAGGCGTTCCAGATGAACGAGGTTGTTGTCAATGGTGAACGTCAGTCAGATATCCGGATCAAAGATCCGGGACTGGATAAGATATCAATAAAGTCAATAAGATCGTTGCCCATGATGATGGGAGATCGTGATATCCTGAAAGTTTCCGGAACACTGCCTGGAATTGTAAGTGTCGGTGAAGGAAATGCCGGACTTAATGTTCGGGGCGGCGGCTTTGATCAGAATGCATTGTATATTAACAGGATACCTGTTTACAACACATCCCATATGTTCGGATTCTTCCCGTCATTTAACTCGGACATCGTAAAGGATTTTTCAATTTACAAGGGACATATCCCCGCCGAATATGGTGGCAGGCTTGCTTCGGTTTTTAATATAACCACCCGGCAGGGAAACAGGAAACGTTTTACTGCTCACGGCAGCTTAAGTCCTGTCATAGGCAATATTGTACTTGAAGGTCCATTGAAAAAAGATACGGCTTCATTCATCTTAAGTGCCCGCACATCTTATTCCGACTTATTACTTTCGATGATAAAAGATTCCACCATTAAAGCCAGCCGTGCGAATTTTAATGATCTTTCCGGTGGGGTAAACTGGGATTTTAAAAATACCCAGGCATCGCTGTTTGTTTATCACAGCTACGATCATTTCAGACTTTCAACAATTAACACCTACGATTATTCGAATTCCGGCGCTTCATTAATCCTGGGACACACTTTCAGAAAATCTCTTCGCGGTGAATTAGCTCTGGTCGGCTCGGGATACAACTTTTCGACAGTTGATAAACTGCAAATCTCATCTGCATATCAACACTCTTATGAAATGAACCACTACGAAATGCGCGCAGCATTTAAAC
>JBAVOD010000488.1:0-1972 GCA_049691735.1 Bacteroidales bacterium | reverse complement strand
TTTTAAATTCCATCTTGTTTTTAAAACACGCAGTTTCAGAAATTAATAAACCACCGGGTTTCAACAATTCATGTATTCTTTGAATCACTTTTTCACTGTCTTCCAATAAGTGAATTATTGAATATGCAATGATTTTGTCGAATGAAGCTTTCTCTAAATCATCATTAAAAATTGTTCCTTGTGAAAAGGAGACATTCGTAACATTTACTTTATTTTTCTTATTTGTGGCTTGACTAATCATCTCAGCTGAAAAATCAAGTCCATGAATCTTTTTAACCCCATCGGCCAGCTCTAATGTCTTAGTACCTGTTGCACATCCAAAGTCAAGAACATTATCATTTGCATTAAGAAATTCTTTTGTTCTTGCAATTAATTCCTTCGATGCAGATTCGAATTGCTTTTCGCTGTCGTCAAATCTTACTGCCTGTTTGTCCCAAAATTTTTGTGCTTTATTCATCATGATTTATGTTACTTAATGTTTTACATGCCTAAGGTATATAATCCTCGTAATAGGAGCACAGCCACGTTGTAGGAACATCACACTTCAATATAGTATAGCTTTTTCGATCATTTCAACTCGTATAAGTTCCTTCAACTTGCAACAAAAGAGGCTGATAAGCGAGCTGGTGCTTATTGCATCTGGATCCGTTACTTCGACAGGGAAATCAGCAAGCTGGGCACTACATGCCACATGAAGTCCTCTTTATTAGGTAGCGTAGTATCTTAATATAATGCTTCAATTTTTTGGTCCGGTTTTTTAATGAGGAGTTTCTGTTGCGTTTGATTATTAAGGATTTCTATTACTACGTCGACATAAATATCTGTTGCCCATTCAGGTCCGTCTGTGCTTACTTTAATTAATTTATAGACTGGAATATTTAAAGAACTGTATTCGTGTGGAATAGACGTCCAGATTGATGAATTATTTATCACATAAAGTTTTGTTATTGAAAGATTTGCAGAGACAAGAAGACTGTCAGCATTGACCAATGAGATGTAGGCAACCAGTTTTCTTTTTGTTGGAATAGGTCCCCCGGGCATTAAGTTTCGGCTAAGTTCAGTTTCGAGAAAATATCTATGAGAATCAATTAGAATAGTGTCGACTGAATTTGTTAACAGTTGTCCGGCAAATACAGGATCATTGGTTATGTCAGGTTTTTCGCATGAAGATAGAGCAAGGGAACCTATTAACAGAACAGCTTTGAAAAATGATTTCATAGTTAAAGACGTTAGTTGCAGTATTTTAGGTTCAAAAATCATTCCAAACTGAATCATGGATCTTAACCTTATTGAATTTTTTAAGCTCTTTTGCAATTTTTGGTTGTGTATTGGCCTGTGCGAAACGCAAATGTGCTTACATCTGTAGTTTGATTTGTTATGAAAACGGATTAATTAAACTCAACAGGTTTAAAGAATTGTCTTCCTAATCCATATGGAATTAACTCATCATGTTGCAATCTTCCAATTATTATTGCAGAATGTGTATTGAATTTTTTTGCAAAAAATTTTATATCAGCTTCAGTTAACGGTGCAGAATCAATAATTTCTTGTTCCTCTTCTTCTGTAAGAGTCCATTTAATGGCAAAATTATCTGCCTCTCCTTCCTTATTTTTATCAAAATCTGAATAATCAATTTTTTCTAAGAAAATGTCTTTATTACCATGTAAAATAATATGCCCAGCTTCGTGAAAGCAAAAAGTGTGACAAGCCCATTAATTATACCGTCCGTATTATGCGTTCGTGTTCATTTTAGTTTTATTCTTACGCTTGCTTTTCTTTTTGTCAGCTTTAATGAAATCGCTAATCCTTTTCTCTTCCTCTTTAGTGAGAGGCCTTGGATCGACATAGAAATCAATTTCTTTTGGTTCTTTTATCAGTCCCATTTTATTTATCAAAATATTTGTTTGTTAATTTTAAAGCTGCAGTAGTATTGATTATCATTAAATTTCCACCAACATGAATTGAGTAAGGA
>JBAVOD010000487.1:0-2962 GCA_049691735.1 Bacteroidales bacterium | reverse complement strand
GATTCGTTCTTTACAGTTCAGAACCTCGGGAAATAGCATTACATGAAGCCGGGAAAGTTCTTACATTTGCGCAATCGGCCAGATGGTTATGACAGAAAGAGAACAAACGATTTGCGCACCGGCGACTTCTTCAGGAGGTGCGGTTTCGATGATACGGGTGAGCGGTACCGACAGCCTCGAAATTTTTGAAAAGATCTTTTCCCCTTACGATAAGAGACATTCAATTAGTGAGCTTAGCGGATATAATGTTGTCCACGGGGAGATCTCTGACGGACACGTGATCATCGACGATGTTCTGGTTACCGTTTTCAGGTCGCCCCGCTCCTACACCGGCGAAAATGCAGTGGAAATCTCATGTCACGGCTCTTCATATATAATTACCCGGATCCTTGAGCTTCTTATCGCGAACGGTGCCAGAGCAGCCGTTCCGGGGGAATTTACCCGTCGGGCGTTCCTTAACGGAAAGATGGACCTTTCACAGGCTGAGGCTGTTGCCGATCTTGTTGCTTCAGGCTCCGAAGCTTCGCACAGAATTGCAATTAATCAGATCCGGGGCGGTTTTTCGGCCGAAATAGGAAAACTAAGGTCAGTGCTCATTCATTTTGCATCGCTGATCGAGCTGGAGCTTGACTTTGGAGAAGAAGATGTGGAGTTTGCCGACAGAGATGAGCTTCTGAAGGCCGTCGGAAAAACAAAGCATGAGGCCGAAAGGCTTGCCTCCTCCTTCAGACTGGGAAATGCAATAAGGAACGGGATACCGGTAGCTATTGTCGGCAAGCCCAACTCGGGAAAATCGACACTGCTTAATGCGCTGCTGAATGAAGAGAAGGCCATAGTCTCAGATATACCCGGAACGACAAGGGATGCCATTGAGGACACCATAAATATTGAAGGGATCATTTACCGGGTCACCGATACTGCCGGCCTGCGGGATACGGAAGATACGATCGAAAATCTGGGCATTAGAAAAACCCATGAGAAAATAATGCAGGCATCGGTGGTAATGATGATCGATGAAGCTACTTCAGGTGCTGACGAAATAAATGAAAGGGTCCGTTTTATACGGAAGCTGATTGAAGAGAGGAACTGCAGGCTTTTCATCATTGTCAACAAGATCGATCTTGTCGGGGAACATGTACCTGAAGACCTGAGAAAGAGTATAGACCTCGATGGGGAAGAGAGCCTCCTGTTTATCTCGGCAATTAAATCAACAGGGCTGGAGATCCTGAGGAAAAAACTTGGAGATGTTGCCGAAGCGGGGCGTCTGGCAGATGAAAACGTCATTATAACCAATATCCGGCATTTTGAGGCGCTCAGGAATGTGTCCGAAAGCCTTGAAAGGGTCATTACCGGGTTTAGTGAAAAGATCCCGGATGATATAATCGCTATTGATATCCGGCAGGCTATCCATTATCTTGGCGAGATTACAGGGCAAATCACAACTGATGAGATACTTGGGAATATTTTCAGGAACTTCTGTATCGGCAAGTAATAAAGGGGAAAATTCACCCTTAAAACCGGGTGCACTGATTAAACTGACCTGAAAAAATTATCGCAATTCCTTAATATTTTACATAAAAAACTTGACTTTAACAATTGAATGGCAGAACTTTGATGCATGATTCTTACTTAGGAATCACTCTATTGCGCTAATTAATATCATTCTCAAGGTCCGAATTGTAATGAAAAAGGATAATCTGTTCTGGGTTTTCCCGATTGCGTATCTCGGCTTATTAATTATGGCTGTATCATATGACAGGCACAAGAGAATCGGACCGGCAGTGACCGATGCTGACGGCAATGCTTACACAACGGTCACTATCGGCAGGCAGGTATGGTTTAAAGAAAATCTCAGGACCACCAGGTACAGGAATGGTGACACGATACCAACCACCTGCAGATCAGATGCCGATATATCAGAGGAAGCCACTCCAAAATATTACTGGATCCGTGACCCGGGAACTCAAAAGGATCCTCATTCAGGGTGTCTTTATACCTGGTATGCTGTAATGGACAGCAGGAAAATCTGTCCGCAGGGTTGGCATATTCCGGAAAATGCCGAATGGATGGAGCTTACCGATTACCTTGGGGGGAGAGAGCATAGCACGACGTATTACGCTGAAACGGAGGCCATTCATTGGGTAAATCTTGATGCCGACGCAACCGGCAGTAGCGGCCAGGCTGGCTCTCCGTGCGGATGGCGCAGCAAAATAGGGACATTTTACATCACTTCGGGCAGCGGGTACTGGTGGTCTTCAACCGAGTACAGCGAAACCAGGGCTGCAAGGTTCAGCCTGCATTTCATGGACCGGAGTGCTGAAATTTCAGGTCTCACAAAAAGCCAGGGCCTTTCCATAAGATGCATCAGGGATTGAACCCAACACATGCCGGTTTTCAATTATTCGGTACATGAAGAAACATTTTTTATGACCTGTGTGTTTTCTGATTGAAGTAGCAACAAATCATTACGCAGGTTCCGTTTTGCCTTCCCTTTTGAAATTGTGTTATTAACCGGATGAATCTTAATAATTAAACTATACAGTTATGTTTTCCACAACCCACTTTCACCCAATGGTGGTGCATTTCCCGGTTGCGCTTATCCTGGCCGGCTTTCTTGCAGAGGTTGCCTATCTCATATTCAAAAAAGATGCGTTTTCTGTTGCAGGTTTCTGGCTTCTCGTCCTGGGCGCAATATCAGCGTGCGCCGCCTATCTGACAGGCAAGTTCTTTACCGGGGATATGTCGGGCGCTGCAGGTGAAATAAAGGGAAATCATGAACTCTTTGCAACTATCACTCTTGTAATTTCTGTTGCAACTGCAGGATTCAGGATCTATCTTAAATATGCCAGGAAGGGAGATACCCGGTTGAGGTGGGTGGCTTTCGGTTTTTATGCAGTTGCTGCAATTGCCGTAAGTATCACGGGATTTTTTGGTGGTGTACTGGTTTACAATTATATGATGC
>JBAVOD010000486.1:0-7142 GCA_049691735.1 Bacteroidales bacterium | reverse complement strand
CTTATAGCCTGCCCGGCTGACTGGCAGCTTATCGCCCGACTGAAGTATTGCCACATGATTATCCTTGCCATAAGGTTCAATGCGCTTTATCTCTTCAACTTTCACGATATATGACCGGTGAATTCTTACAAAATCAGTTTTTGGAAGACTATCTTCACACGACTTCATTGTTTGCTGTTTGAGGGCTTTTCCGGCAGCATGGTAAATCATGACATAATCATCCTGAGCCTCTACGTACCTGATCTGTTCAACAGGTATAAGGTTGATCGCATTTCCTTTGCGGACAACAATTCTGCTTACGGGTGGTGACGATTCAGGCCTTTTGACAAGGAGCTGGCTGGCAGGCTCCTTTTCTTCTCCGGACTTTATCTTGTCGACAGCTTTTTTTACTGCCTCCAGAAAACGTCTTTTGGGGAAAGGCTTCAGCAGATAATCAACAGCATTAAGTTCAAAAGCTTTCAGCGCAAACTGATCGTAGGCAGTTGTGAAAATGATCTCAGGTTTTTCCGTAAGAACTTCGACCATCTCAATTCCTGTAAGCCGCGGCATCTGTATATCAAGGAAAACCAGATCAGGCTTTTCGCTTGAGATAGTCTTCAGTCCTGAGAACCCATCAGAACATTCCGCTACGATCTCAATGTAATCAAGCTCCTTCAGGTAATGTTTTATTATATCCCTTGCCGGGGCTTCATCCTCAATTATCAAGGTTCGGATCTTATCCATTTCTATATGAATGTCATTCAGATATCATTTGATTAGCTCAGCTGATTAAGCAAAATCAATGATATCGGGGGGAAATAAAGTTCCATATGCAAAATTATTCTATTTCCCAGAAATTCAGTTAGCGGCAGGGATAAAAAGTGTTACAGTGTACATACCGTTTTCCTTCACCGTGTTGATCGAAGCCTTGTTTCCATAGAACAGGGCGAGCCTCCTTGAGACGTTACTCAGACCTGTACCTGTACCTTTTACCGACGAAGGTGCCGGGTCATAGTTATTCGATATTATAATCCTGAGGTAGCCGTCGCCGCACGAGACACTGGTTTTTATATAAACGATCTCAGTGCTTTCATATACTCCGTGCTTGATCGCATTTTCAAAAAGAGGCTGAAGTATCATTACAGGCATCTTTATTTCGAGGCATTTTTCTTCAATATCCTCCTCGGTGGTCAGCTTATCTCCGAAGCGCACTTTCTCAATTTCAAGATAGAGCCTGAGGTTTTCGAGTTCACTTCTTAGTGAGACCGGCTGTTCGTCTTTCTTGGAAAGAGCATATCTCATGAATTCCGAAAGCTTGACCACCATATCCCTCGCCTTTTCCGGATCAGTAATGGTAAGTGAGCTCACCGAATTAAGGCTGTTGAAGAGGAAATGCGGATTGATCTGTGACCTCAGCATTTTTAGTTCGGTCTCTTTGATGAGGGTTTCAAGCCGTGCCTCCTTTGCATTCTTTTCAGAAAGATTGTAAAGGCTTACGAACAGGTAGTATGCAAGAACTATCAATCCGTAAATGAATGCTCCCGTGCCGACCCTGTATGGGAACGTGACGCTCCAGTAATTTGCAAAATCGCTGATCCCGGGCAGGAATACCGAAAAGAGAAACTTTGTTACAAGAATCCACAGGCTGATCGCAATAGCACCTCCGGCCAGCAGATTGCCAATGATCGCAACCGGCCTTGCCTCACCTGCATTGAAATACCTGAAGGGGTACCATAATGAAAGTGCGATACCCGAATAAATGATCATTGAAATGAACCCATCGGCAATGAAAATGGAGGTAAGTTTCCCGTATGCATAATAGTAAAGAAGAAGCTGGCCGAGCGTCAGAAGGAGCCAGACCAGCCACCAAATTATGAGTCGTGCACTGTTTGTAAGGACAGGATGCTTCATTCGGAAAAAATCAATAACTCTTTACCTCACCGCCGCCAAATACAACCGCACCTTTGACCACCAGCTGCTTGTTTGAATCAATAATTCTGCCAGGACTCAGTTTACGTGAATCGCTGAACCCTCCGAGGATTGGGGTTACCTCTATCCTGACAAACCAGTCATCGGGAACGATTATTGTTGCCCCTCCGAAGACGCAGGCTATCTCAATCTCCGACGCACCGGGAGCAAGCGCTGCCTTGGTAAGGTCAAGCTCAATTCCGCCAAATACCGCGGTGATCCTGCCTCCCTGGAAGTTCTGGGATACTATCTGGCGTTCGCCACCGCTGAAAACATTGATGTAATCGATATAATCATCGTTTAACACCCCTTTGGGCGAAGCTGCATTCCAGCCCCGTCGTCGCGATATAATGAATATGATGCCGACTATAATGAAAATCGACGGCCAGAACATGTTGTACATATGGAAAGTCTCCCGGAAAAGAAGCGGGATCATGAAAAATCCGCCAACTGCCATTATGATTATCCCGGCTGTTTTTTCAGTTGCACCGAGTGTCATCACCAGCCCGATGGCCACCAGCAGCATTGGCCAGCTGAATACGACATTGTCGATGAATTCGGGAAAGAAACCGGTATTCCGGATTACAAGGAAGAGCCCTGCGATTACGAGGATAACTCCGATAAGTGCCCTGTTACTTGTATAATGAGGCTGATCGTGCCTGGCCTGGCGGCGTTCGTCCCTCAGCCGCTGACGTTCATCTTTGTATCCTTCATGTGATTCCATAGTGGTAAATTTATAATTTTTAAATTAATTGGTTCTGTCTTTATGCCTCCGAAAAGACGAAATAATAAAGCCAAGGCCGATCAGAATGATCACCCCCGGCCAGTAGAATGTTTTTATGATATCCGGCAGCCTGTAATCGAGATGTTCAAGCATGAACCAGCTGCCCAGGGCCACAAGAAGAATTCCTCCGGTGAACTGAAGGTTCAGGATCATAAGTACTCCGACGAAAATAATAACTGACTGCCAGGTAAAGTATTCCTGCACTCCGCCCAGATGGAGCATATCATTGGTTGCTACAAGGAGGGCAAGGCCCAGAACTATCAGGAATAGCCCGAAGCTTACCCGCGGATGATGTTCCATGTGCTTGTTCATAAAATAATCCTTGTTTTTCATATCTTCACTTTTTACCTTACCCAAATGTATATATATAAGTATTTGCTACGCCATCAAATTCGGCAAGCTGCGGGAATTAACCGGCAGATGGGGTCATTGCGTAATAAATGTCACTTTTTGATTGATAATTTTTTTAATTGGATAAGGATTTATATTTTTGCAGACCAAAATTTGAAAAGATGGCTCGAGGATATTGTATACCATTGAGTGGACTTAGGGAGGGGCATCATATCTTCGAATTTGAGATCAGCAGGAGTTTTTTCGAAATGTTTGAAGAATCGGAGATCAGGGAAGGGGAACTTGTAGCAATAGCAGTAATTGAAAAGGGATCTTCCCATATCGATCTCGATATCAGGATTTCGGGCAGGGTGAAGATCTGTTGTGACAGGTGCCTTGATATGTTTTACCAGAAACTGGATTGTAATAACAGGCTTCTTATTAAATTTGGGGCAAAATTGGATGACGGCGATCCGGAGATTCTTACTGTACCGCGCGATCAAAATGAACTGGATCTGAGTCAGATCTTTTATGAGTTCATTTATCTCGCGTTGCCTATTAAGAGAATCCACCCCGATGATGAAAATGGGAAAAGCCTCTGCAACCCCGTAATGCTTGAGAAACTTAAAGAACATCTTGTTGAAACAGAGGTCAGGCGTGATCCGAGATGGGACGATTTAAAAAAGCTTATAAAGAATAACTAAAGGATATTGAAATGGCACATCCTAAACACAAACACTCCAAAACCAGAAGAGACAAGCGCAGAACACATTACAAGGCTGAGCCTCCGACGGTGATGACATGTTCCAACTGCGGGTCATCGGTCCGGTACCACAGGGTATGTCCTGAATGCGGGTATTACAGAGGCAAACCGGCTATTGAGAAGAAAGCAACAGCCTGATTTTCCTGCAATCAATTTACGCTGACATGAAGATTGGCCTTGATGTTATGGGCGGAGATTTTGCACCTGATGCAATAATAGAAGGTGCTGTTGATTCCCTTGTACATTTTTCAGCCGGTGAGGAACTGGTGCTGCTTGGTGATGAGCAGTCAATCCTTAGGAAACTGGGCGAGTTGAATATCGCTCCCTCAAGGTTTACCATCATACCAACCTCCCAGGTGATCGAAATGGGCGATCATCCTGCCAAAGCCTATGCCCAGAAGCCCGACTCCAGTATTGCCGTCGGGTATTCAATGCTGCAGAAAGGAACCCTTGACGGCTTTTGCAGTGCCGGCAACACCGGGGCAATGCTTGTTGGTGCAAGCTATACCGTTAATGTCATCCCGGGTGTTTTCAGGCCGGCCCTGGCAACAATACTCCCGTGCATTGATGGCCGTGATTCCGTAATTCTTGATGTCGGCTTAAACCCCGATTGCAAGCCTGATGTTTTGCTTCAATATGGAATCCTTGGAAGCCTCTATGCAAAATTTGTTCTCGGAAGAGAAAATCCTACAGTTGGATTGCTTAATATTGGGCAGGAGGAAACCAAGGGCACACCGGCTGTAAAAACGGCTTATGAACTTATGAGAGAATATCCGGAGCTTAATTTTACAGGAAATATTGAAGGTAACGGCCTTTTCCATGAGAACATGACGGATGTTGTAGTTTGCGATGGTTTTGTCGGCAATATTGTTCTTAAGCAGGCCGAAGCAGCATATACCCTTCTGAAAAAGATCAATATTTCCCATCCTTTTATCGACAGATTCAATTTTGAAAATATCGGCGGGACCCCAATAATCGGAATCAATGCCAACGTGGTTATCGGACACGGAATATCGAAAAGAAAAGCTGTAATGAATATGATCCTTCAAACAAGGGCTGTTGTACACGCCGACCTTGCAAAGAAGATTTTTGAATCAATATAGTCATGGGAAAATTATTGGCTGCCATTACCGGAATTCACGCATGGGTACCCGAATACAGACTTACAAATTCCGAACTCTCCAAAATGGTTGATACTTCCGACGAGTGGATAATGCAGCGGGTCGGAATAAAGGAAAGAAGGATTCTGAAGGGAGAGGGACTGGGCACCTCCGATCTCGGTGAAAAGGCTGTCAGAGGATTGCTTGAAAAAACCGGTACATCGCCCGATGAGGTCGATCTCCTGATCTGCGCGACTGTAACTCCCGACATGGCATTCCCTGCGACTGCAAACATAATCTCTGACAAAGTAGGAATAAAAAATGCTTTCAGCTTTGACCTTGCAGCTGCCTGTTCCGGCTTCCTGTTCGCCCTGCAGACAGGTGCTGCATATATACAGACAGGAAAGTACAGGAAGGTCATTGTTGTAGGTGCCGACAAGATGTCATCAATAACCGATTATACCGACAGGACTACATGCCCGCTCTTTGGTGATGCTGCCGGTGCGGTACTGCTCGAGCCGGGC
Source organism: Bacteroidales bacterium (assembly GCA_049691735.1). Lineage (GTDB taxonomy): Bacteria > Bacteroidota > Bacteroidia > Bacteroidales > VadinHA17 > LD21. Next base: position 1,694 of record JBAVOD010000486.1, on the reverse strand, counting down.
AATGGAGATTACGGGATCATGGATTATATTTTTCACGTTGATGGCTCCGGCCGCAAATTCCTTCATTTAAAGGCGGGCGGATCGGTCAGGCCTTCATCACACGAGACCGTCGATGCACGCGAACATTTTGTGTACCAGGAAGGACAGAGTGTATTCAAATTTGCTGTTGTCAATATGGCCAACGTCGCGGCTGAAATAATGGAACGTAATAATCTGAAGGCTGAGGATATTGCATGGCTTGTTCCTCACCAGGCTAACCTGCGCATTATTGATGCCACGGGCAGGCGTATGGGACTGCCTCCAGAAAAAGTGATGATAAACATTGAAAAATACGGCAATACCACTGCTGCTACCATACCTCTTTGCCTCTGGGAATATGAAAAACAGCTGAAAAAAGGCGATAAGATCATCCTGGCAGCATTCGGCGGAGGTTTTACCTGGGGTTCGATATACGTCAAATGGGCCTACGATCCTAAATAGGGCCGAACGTCAGGGATCAGCAACCCCCTTTAATTCCCGCTGGGAGGGGGAAATAAAACAATAATAATTTATCCTTAGATTCGCCCCTTTCAGGGGAGATGTCCGCTTCGGGCGGACAGAAGGGTCTCCTGAATCATCCCCGATTATTAAATTTTCGTCAGTTAACAAATCAATTGTCTCCGCAATAGTTTTTATGTTTGCGAGTTATTATGTTTGTAGATATAATTCTGGGAAAAAATGGGAAAATTTAACGAATCAGATAATACTGCAATCAACCTGATCAGTAATGGGACCGAAATCACAGGCGATGTCAAATCCGGCGGAGATATCCGGGTTGACGGTAACCTGAACGGAAACCTGACAACCAAGGGTAAGGTTGTGATCGGTCCGACCGGAAAAATAAAAGGAGAGGTCTACTGCAAAAATTCGGAGGTTTCCGGAACAGTTGAGGGTAAGATCTGCGTCAGCCAGCTGCTGAACCTGAAGGCCGATTCGAAAATTTCGGGAGATATCATTACCTTCAAGCTTTCGATTGAACCCGGTGCAAAGTTCACAGGTAACTGCAAAATGAGCGAAAGCGAAAATAATGAAGGAGCAGCCTCATTCACAAAACCAACAGAACCGGAAAAAATCTCCGAAAGACAGGGGAAATAAAGGATTACAGCAATTCGGAAGATATACCGGACTGGCTTTCGAAATGATTCTTGTTATCCTTGTTATGACCTGGTGCGGAATAAAGCTTGATAAGGCCCTGGGATTAAGCACCCCGGTCTTTACAGCAATACTTTCTCTTCTTGGCGTGTTCGCCGGAATCTATATAGCAGTCCGCGATTTTATAAAATGACCATTTTCCCGGGTGACCTTCACGAAATATATTCTACGCCTGTTATTCCTGCCTGCCCTTTTAGTTCCGGCCGGTTACTTCCTGGCCCGTATCCCGCTCCTCAATCTTCATTTCACTGATATACTGATCTTAACACTCTGTTTCTTTGCAATCACAACCCTGACCCTCTTCATCTTCCAGCGCGGACAAAAAAGGGAGCCCGAAAGCCGGGTCATGCATCTAATAGTGGCAATCAGCCTTAAGATGCTCATTGAGATGGTCCTTGTCCTCCTGTGGTTTTTTGTGGCCAAAAAAAACTCTCTGACCTCCGTGATATTATTTTTTGTGCTATATTTAGCGTTCTCTTTGTTTTCAATAATATTGATGATGA
>JBAVOD010000485.1:0-17858 GCA_049691735.1 Bacteroidales bacterium | reverse complement strand
GTTTAACATATGTATATAAATATTTAATCACCAACAGTACCGGCTATACGTAGTAAGTTTGTCAGAGAAACAGAATGACGAACCAAAAAGTACGAATTATGAATTCATTAAGGAACAGGGTCAACCTGATCGGAAACCTGGGTCAGGACCCGGAATTAAAAACGCTGGACAGCGGTAAGAAAGTTACAAAATTCACGCTCGCCACCAGTGATGATTTCAAGAATGCTGAAGGCCAGAAGGTCAAGGAAACAACATGGCACAATATTGTTGCCTGGAACGGGATCGCGGACGTGTCGAACAGATTTCTAAAGAAAGGTGCGCAGGTTGCGGTTGAGGGTAGGATAGTTTACCGGAACTATGAAGACAAGAACGGTGTGACCAGATATATCACCGAGATTGTAATCCATGACCTGCTTATGCTCAAAACGCAGAAAGCCGAGGTGAAGGAGGATAGTTTACCGTAACATCTCCCGCGCTGCTTCCGTTGTAAGAGGCTGTAGGCTGACTACAGCCTCTTTTATAAATCCCCCGATCAGAAATCAAGAAGCTCGGTATTGGTCCGGTAATCTCCAAGGAGGTGCTCAGCGAAATAGTACCACATCAACCTGTCAAAATAAGGTGTTTCTTGCGCATAGCCGTGCCGCTGACCCGGAAGTATCATGAAATCAAACCTTTTATTTGCTTTTATCAGAGCATCGACAACGCGCAGCGTATTCCCCGGGTGAACATTGTTGTCAATGTCCCCGGTTACCAGCAGCAAATGCCCTTTCAGGTTCCTGGCAAGGTCCTGGTTCGTGCTTATATCGCTTTTAAAGGTTTTGACAGATTCTTTCTTTTTATCCAGAGAATCTTTCTTTACTACAACAGAATCTTTTTTGATATCCTTTTTTGAGTCAGCTTTTTTCTCAGTTTCAGTTACACCATCATGAGTCTCACCCCACCACTGATTGTAAATATTATTGTCGTGATTGCCTGATGATGATACCGCAACATCATAAAAGCCGGGGTACGAAAGTATTGCTGCTGTCGACATAAATCCCCCGCCTGAATGACCATATATACCGACCCTTACAATATCGATGAATTTAAACTTCTCTGCAAGCTGTTCGATCCCGTATTTGTCGTCGGAAAGTGCATAGTCCCTTAAATTATCATACCCAAAAGTATGGTAGTAATTGCTTCTTATCGGGCTTCCTCCCCTGTGGCCGAAGTTCACAACAATAAAACCAAGTTGAGAAAGGGCAATGTTCTTTCCGCCGGTTACCGTAAAACCATAAGGTACCGACTCTGTCTGGGGTCCGGGGTAAACATATGAAATCACAGGATATTTTCTTGTTGAGTCAAAATTGAATGGTTTGTACATGACTCCGTAAAGATCTGTGACCCCATCGGCTGCCTTGACCTTTATAGTCTCAGGCATTTCCCATCCCATCTGATATAGTTGCGATATATCAATCTTTTCAAGATTGAGGATCACCTTCCCTGCGTTATCCCGAAGAACAGCTTCCGGAACCATATCGACCCTTGAATAAGTATCTACAAAATACCGGTTCGACTTTGACATAGAGAAGGTATGATTTGCCGGTTCGCTGGTAATGAGTGTCATCGGACCCCTGTCAAGCGGCACCTTATATTTCATGCTGTAGTAGGGATGTACCCCGGGTTCTCTTCCGAATGCCTCAACATAAAGTACCCTTCCAAGGGTGTCGATCCGGTCGATCCTGCCGGTCACAAAATAACCATCAGTGACCTGTCTTTTGAGCTTTCCTGTCCCATCATACAGATAAAGCTGGCCCCAGCCCGTCCTCTCCGACCACCATATCAGGTCGTTGCCCTCATTAAGGACCGACAGACCTGAGTATTCGTTGTTGAAATAAGGCCATGTTTCCTCGCTGAACAGGACCGATACTTTTCCGGTTTCAGAATCAACAAGGCAAACATCAAGGTTTTTCAGAGGTCTGTCCTTTCTTATAACCACGAGCTTCGACGCATCATTCTGTGAGGTCCACTCAACATCTATTGTCTGATCTTTCCATTTTTCGAGGTTGACATCAACCCTTTTGCGCGATGCGACATCAAAAATCACTAGTTCAGGCTGGGGAACAAATTCCTCGCCCGGCATTGCATAACGATAGGTCTCAAGCTTTGGGCGCGGTTGTGAAAGAACATTTATTACAAAAAGGTCCTTTACCCTGCGCTCATCCTCCCTTACAGCGTAAAGCTTCTTTCCGTTCCTGAACCAGACTGCGTTAGCCCGTACCTTCTTATTCCTTGCCGTATCCTCCGAATGTCCGTGCCCCGCAAAACTATAATACCTCTCGCCGTCGGTCGTAAGTTGAATCTCAACACTGTCCTTGTCTTTTGCGCGCATAAGATACAGGTTATGGTTTTTAGCATAGGCTATCCATGTGCTGTCGCGGGAATAGGTTGGCCATGAAGGCTTTTTATCTTTTTTAATAGTATCACTGATGACAAGGGTGCGGGTAGTCATGTCAAAAAGAAATTTTATCGAATCAACCTGGAAAGTGAACTTCGAAGTGCTTTTCTTTTCAAATTTCAGCTCCTTAATAGGAAGGTCCAGATCATTACATGGATGATGAGTAAGTTTGCGGAGCTCTGCTGCCATGTACCGGCTATCGAACATGAGCTGCTTATTCCCGGACGAAGCATTCACATAATAGTAATTCTTTCCTGATGTGGTTTTGAAAGAGTACCAGAAAATGTCCGATTCCTCAATCCATGTCGGATCTACTGAAAGATCACCATAACGTGAAGCCAGGTTTTCGCCCCTGAATTTTTCGGCTGCTTTGAAATCAGCCTTCTGTGAAAATGAGATCAGACAGGAAATGACAAGTGCAGCTACTGCGGATAAACGTTTCATAAGCCTACTGTATGTATTAGTGAATGATAATCATATTTGACCGGAAGCAAGTCCGGCCCTGAGAGCTTTAAGGTTTGAGTTCACAACATCCTCTCCCTTTGCAGCAAACAGCTTTCGTACAGCATTCTCGAAGCTTGTGAAAGGCATACCAATGAATGGTGAAGCTGCACCAAGCACGACCATATTGCCTGACCGCGATGAGCCTGACTCCCTTGCAATTGAATCAGCATCGATTATCTTATGGTTTTTTATTTTCCTTATTTCTTCAAGGATTTCTTCAATTGGCGGATAGTCGGGAATATTAATATAAGGGGTTGAGTTTGTGACAAGCCATCCGGTTCCTGAAAGCCATGGAAGGTATCTTAATGATTCCATGGGCTCAACAGAAATTATGAGATCGGCCTTTCCCAGTGGTATCAGATCTGAAATAACTGGCTTGTCAGATAGTCTGAAATGCGACTGGACATCCCCTCCCCTCTGGCTCATGCCGTGTACCTCCGACTGCTTGAGGCAGAGGTTATTCTCAACTGCAGCCAGGCCAATTATTGCAGCAATCGACAGTATCCCCTGTCCCCCGACTCCCGATAGCACAATATCACTCTTCATGATCGATATATTTGGGTTATTACTTTGATGCTTCCTCTTTTTTCTGTCTTGAGGCTGTCTGAATGCATTCTCTCGATGAAATTATGACAGAAACACCTTTATAGTCAAATTCCTCCTTCATAATCCTGACATTCTCCACATGATTTTTCCGGAGGGGAACAATTGTCCTTATATGTTCCGGAGCAACTCCCAGTCCCCTGCATATCTGTTCCAATCTGCCCGTTGCATGAGATTTCTGCCCGCCAGTCATTCCGGTTGTTGAATTATCCGAAATTATTATTGTGACAGGTGAACTTTTCACAACAGCATCAAGAAGGCCAGTCATCCCTGAATGAGTAAATGTTGAATCACCTATCACGGCAACCGAAGGATGAAGGCCTGCATCAGCGGCACCGATGGCCATGGTAACCGATGCACCCATGTCAACGCACGAGTTTATTATGTTGTAGGGAGGAAGGGCAGCAAGGGTGTAGCAGCCAATGTCTGAAAAAACTCCATCGCTATTGTATGGTTTCAGGGCTTCTATCACGGCGTCGAAAGTATCAGCATGCCCGCAGCCCTTGCAGAATGAGGGAGGCCTTGACCGGACCACCGAAGGGACATCGGGACCCGGGTCAACCCTGAGGCCAAGAGCTTTTGCCACAATTCCGGGATTAAGTTCACCGTCGCGGGGTATAGTCCCGTCGAGCCTACCAAGCACTTTCAGGTTGTCGTCGAGTAATCCCCTCAGGCCTTCCTCTACAAAAGGATAACCCTCTTCAAGAACAAGGACTTCCTCTACCCTGCCGGTGATGTCGGTCAGGATGTCTTTAGGAAACGGATAGGCAGCTAATTTCAGAACCGGAAAATCAGGAGAGCTATTGCTGAAATTCTCCATCAGGTAATTGTAAGCGATCCCGCAGGTAATTACTCCCAGTTTGCGGGACTTTCCGTCGGAGAATACGTTGTATTTTGTTAACCTGTTATCGTACCTCAATAATTCATAAGTATTTAACAATGCCCTGTATTTTCTTCTTGCTATAGCAGGAAGCAGGACAAACTGCCGGGGATCTTCGGGAAGCCGGATTTCTTTTTCGGGTTCTGACGAAATGCGTTCAACAGCGGCGCGCGAATGTGCAAGGCGTGTTGTTATTCTCATCAATACAGGTAACCTGTATTTTTCTGAAAGGATGAATGCATCAAAAACCATATTATAGGCCTCCTGCTGGCTGGAAGGCTCAAGGATGGGAACAAAGGAAAACCTGCCATAGAATCTCGAATCCTGTTCATTCTGAGATGAATGCATTGACGGATCATCCGCAGCAACAACGACAAGTCCTCCGTTTATCCCTGTGACTGCCGAATTTATGAACGGATCAGCTGCAACATTGAGTCCGACATGTTTCATTGCCACCATTGCCCGCTTTCCGGCGTACGACATCCCAAGGGCCGTTTCAAGCGCAGTCTTTTCATTTGCCGACCATTCCCTGTGAACGCCCCTTGCTTCTGATTCCGGTGATGCCTGAATGTATTCCATGATCTCAGTAGACGGGGTGCCCGGGTAAGCGTACATCCCGCTGAGCCCGGCATCAAGGGCTCCAAGGGCAATGGCTTCATCTCCCAGTAAAAGCAGTTTATGCATTGTCAGTATTTATTTGTCCAAAACAATGTGAAAATGAACAGCTATAAAAATACCTGTTTCGCTTAAGATTTGAAATTTAATTAATAATTAGTTAATTGTTTTAGCCTTTAGGGCAAATATGCTTACTTTGCAGGCACTTTGCCAGCATTGAGGCGTGTGAAAATGAAGCAGACCGGATTGACAAGAATTCTATATACGACTTTCTTATTTTTGCTTTCCCTGTGCACGACGTATGGTCAGGTCCTGGAGAAAGAAAGGTTCTTCCAGGTAACCGGACTTATAACCGACGAAGGTAATCGTGCCCTTACAAATGTCGGAGTCATATCGTTAAAGCTAAAAAGAGGTACCCTGAGTGAAAGAACCGGGATCTATTCGATAACAAGCACAACTGGTGACACAATATTTTTCAGAGCGCTCGGTTTTAAAAAGAAGTTCGTAATTCTTCCTGATAATTACGAAGGCCGGCACCTGAACCTGGATGTGGTGCTTTCCACCGACACAATACCAATTGAGAATGTGGTGGTGCTGCCCTGGAAGAGCTACAGCGAATTCATCAACGACATGACCAAGCCAGCTCCTGTATCGACTGAAATTGAAAACATGAACCTGAATATAGCTTCTATCAGGTCAGCTTTATCAAACCTTGATGGTGTAAGAATAACCCCTGAAGCGGGCTACAGGTATGCAATGGAACAGAATTTCAGTATGATGGCCACTAAAAACCAGTATCCTGTAAATAATCTCCTGAATCCGTTTGCCTGGGCCAAGTTTATCAACGGGATGAAAAACGGACTTTTGAAAAACCAGCATGTTGACAGGCCTGCAAAGTCCAGGCCGGCAAAATCAAGGAAAAAGAAGAACAGGTGAGACAGTATAACGGGAAAATAGTAGGTATCCTTGGGACTGTAATAATACACCTTCTGGCAGGCATCATCTTTATGTCGTTCAAGCTGCATTCGCTGGCAACAAAGGAAAAAAAAACAGAGAAATTTGAAATTGAGTTCGCACAGATAGAAGAAAAAAAGGCTTTGGAAAAGCCCCAGATCAAACTGTCGCCCACAACAGTTGAGAATGTTCTTCGCGACGATCCTGAAATGCTGAATATTGCAAGGAACCTGGCAAACAAAAGTGAAGAGAAGATCGACCCCAGGGATCTTGAGAACAAGGTAAAAGAAGAACTTATCAAGAGCGGGAAGCTCAATCCGGATAATTTTGCCGACAGATCAAATGTCAATGAAAAGGCAACCGAGGACGAGGCGGTGCTTGTCAGGGATAAACCCGACAAGGAGGAGGTAAAGAAGGAGATGGATTCAAAGTCGATGGAAGCCAATTACAGAGGGCCTACCCGTATTTATTATGACCTTCAGGGGCGCAACCATATCTATCTTCCGATCCCCATATATAAATGCCAGGGTTCGGGCAAGATTGTCCTTATAATAGAAGTCGATCAGAGAGGAAATGTGGTAAAGGCGAATGTTGTGGAAGGAGAAAGTTCAACAGATGATCAATGCCTTGTTGATACAGCTGTCGGCGCAGCGCTTGTGACGCGTTTCCAGCCCGACCTCAATGCACCAAGGACACAGAGAGGTACCCTCACATATATCTTCGTTGCACAGTAACCCACTGCATCGGTTAACCAGTATTTTCAACAAAGCGTGCTGCCTGTACCATAGTCGAATGGACGGATAACATCAGGATTATTCCTGTCGGCTGATTTGTTATTGACAAGACTGCTTATTGTATGTGCCCTGAGAACTTCTGAGGGGCATGGCCTCAGTAAGGCAAGGGCATCGGCGGGTGGAGTCATCTGGTCGATCCATCTCTTCTCATCCGATCTGTCAAGAATGACCGGCATTCTTTTCTTTGAGTTATGGATCACTGCCATAAGGTCGTTGGCATCGGTAGTTACCAGCGAAAATGTAATGAATACCTCTCCTGTGGTTGTTTCGACCCACCTCTCATAAAGTCCGGCAATTGAAAATATTTCATTATCAGCATAGTAGATATACCAGGGTATTTTTCTTTCACCTACATGCTGCCATTCGAAGAATCCCTTCACGGGGATCAGGCACCTCTTCGATTTGAAGGGAGATGAGAATGATGGCTTTGTTGCAAGGCTTTCAGCCCTGGCATTGAATGTCCTGTATCTGATTTTATTTGCGTCATCAATGCTTTTTGTCCAGTAAGGTATCAACCCCCATCTGACAAGGCTGATCTTATCAGGAGAACCGGAGCAGACTGCCGGCAGTTCCGGAAGTCCGAATGCGTGGTAATAATAGCTTGGATGGTACTTGTTATAATCCGGAAAGGAGACGTCATATCTCCTTTCAAGTTCATCCTTTACCAGATTTACATTAACAGAAAAGCACATTGATACGTCAGTTTAATCCTGAAATATCTATCCTGATCGGAATTGGAAGTGAATTGTCAAACAGGTCAAATTCAGGCCATTCATGGATCTGTGAAAGGACCATTGTCATCATTCTGTTCGTATAGTTATTTATTTCAGGCCCGTTCCAGGCACTTGAGTTCATGAGAACAACCCAGCAAATACTATCGGGCTGGCGCTTAATCATACCCGCTGAACCCGAGAAGGATCCGGTCCTCATCCATGAGCCGTCACCGACAATTGATTTCCATCCCACGGGAGCATATTTATTGTTAATGTCAGTCATGAATCTTATGCTTTCATCACTCAGAAAGTCTTTACGGGAACCGAAACCGTCAACAGCAAGGAGCAGCCGCATCAGATCGGGCGCCGTTGCAAGCCAGTACCCGGCACCACCCAGGGCTTCAATGTCATTACCGCCGTACTGAACCGGAACCATCTCACCGTTCCCATATATTGATGGCTTTAACGGCATACCTGCAGGTTCATAATAAGTCACTTCGAAGGGAGCCTTATTGAAGGACAGGTTTTTCGCGGGGACAATATCGTAAATGCCAAGCGGCTCAAAGATATTCCTTATGCAGTATTCATCATATGGCATCCCTGACGCCCTTTCCACAACCAGACCCAGAATGCTGTAGCCGAGATTTGAATACGACCTTCCTGTACCCGGGGTGAAGTGAAGTCGCTTGCTTAAAGCAAACTCAATAATAGTCTTTGTATCGACCGGAAGTCCGACATGCATCTGGTTTGCGATGACCTGCGGCATGAACATCTGATCGCCATATCTTTGTAACCACCCTCCTTCGTGGCTCAGCAGGTGCGCAACAGTTATATCGAATGCCCTCTTGTCGCGGGGATGACTGAAGCACGAATCTTTTAAAATGCCCTGAGGACCGAACACCCTGTCATCAAGCGACAGTTTGTTATCTTCATTAAGCTTAAGGATGGCAATTGCGGTAACCAGTTTTGAAATACTTGCTATCCTGAATTTGCTATATGGCTGTGTTTCAACTTTTTCTGAGGTGTCAGCCAAACCGAACCCTTTTGCATAGACAAGCCTGCCATCCTTTGCTATTGCAACTGACGTCCCCGCAATTCGCCACCGTTTCATGAATGAAGCAATGGTCTTTTCGCTCACTTCGAATTCGGCCCCTGATGAGACGGAGTTGGTGAGCCTGATACTCCCCGGAGACATTTTTCCGGAAAGGTTCCCGGTTCCTTCGTTGGCGCCCGGATTATAACTAATAAGGGCTGAAAGGAGGACAACCAGTAATATCTTTTTTGCAACTGTCAATGTCGGAGGGTTTGTGGACAAAAATAAAAATTTTCTTTAAAGAAGTTCTATACCCGCTCAAATTAACCAACAACCTTAACTTAAAGTTTAAGCAAATATTATTTTTTTGCATTAAATTTCCGAACCTTAAAAAGCCAAAAGGTTAACTTTGTGAACATGTTGTCAACAAGGATACTATCTTCTCTTGCCATTTTGGTGTTTTTTTTCCTTTCTTCATTTAACAGGGTTCTTGGTCAGACCGGGGAGGTTATTGATACTTCGGGGTATGTCCCGTGGGATTACGCAGGCGCGCTCGACTACAACCTGATGATCGCCGCATCGATGGGTTATGACTCAGAGGTTGTGAAGTTCTTAAAAAAAGGGGCTGATGTTGACACAGTATTTGAAAATGGCGCAACCCCGCTGATATATGCAATCGCAAACAATCATCTGAGCACGGTCAGGGTGCTTCTTTCCTATAGTGCCAATGTAGATGAGCCTGCATACGACAGGCAGACACCGCTTATGATAGCTGTCAGAAATAAGAACCCTGAGATAACTGAAGCTCTCATAGCGGCGGGGGCCGATCTTGAGAAAACCGATATTAACGGAGCAACCGCGCTTCACCTTGCTGCAATATCAGGGGCATTTACCGAAACCGATATGCTCCTGTATTATGGCGCCGATTGCAACAAGAAAACCCTTGACGGAACGACTCCGCTCATGGCGGCCATATGGGCCGGATATGACGACATTGCAGACCTGCTCATACAGAACGGAGCAAACATGGAGGCACAAGACAACGAAGGATTTACACCTTTCCTGATCGCATCCCAGAGCAATGATACCCTAATGATTAATCTTCTTCTTAAAGAAGGAGTTAACCTCTACGAAAAAAATAGTTACAATTATGATGCGCTCGACCTGGCAATAGAGTCTGACAATAAAGATGCGGTCAGATTACTTCTCGGTAAAGGCAAACTTTGGAATTCAGGCGATAACAAAGCTGTCAGTCCTTACACAGTTGCATCTGCATTTCACAGAAGCGGCATGGTTAAAATCCTTGAGGCGGAAAATGTACCGGGACATGTTGCACCCAGGATAAACGAAATGGCCATATCAGCATCCGCAAGGTTAACTTTCAAGGACTTTTATTCAGGAATAGGCCTTTCTTTCAAGGAACCCCTTTTGAATGCAGGTTTTTTTGCAGGCTGTGATTTTAAGCCATTTTACACAAAAGTTCTGATGAAGGCTGCTTCCGATTTTTACTACCAGTATATGGACAGAAGTTCATTCATATATGCCGGAATCTTTAAGGACTTTACAATTCATGAAAGCTTTACTGGGACCAGGTTTGCTATTTCACCTGCTGTGGCGGGAGGATGGACATTCGGCAATAATTTCAAGGGGACAAACATTTCTCCGGAAAGCAAATTCAGGATCATGCCTTCCCTGACCTTCAGGATACAAAAGAATCATTTCCAGTTCTTTACAGGCGTCGATTATATCAGGACCGAATTCTATCATATCGGTCCTGTCTGGATGAGAGTCGGATGCTCCTACAACATGTTCATGAACACTGTCAGATCACCCCGTAAACTTATCAAATGGTTTTGAATCAAATGAAAACGTTTCTGAAACCGGTAGTTTTTCTGTTACTTACTTTTTGTTTTTCATGTGAGAAACAGGGATGGATTGTAGATTGCTCGACATGCGTAAGTCAGGAACCAACATCAGCCATACTCGAGATACGGACACGGGAAATAGGGTCGTCTCCCATAGTAAATGTATACCGGGGCGAGCTTGAAGACAGTGTACTGGTAGCAACCCTTAATGTTTCGTATGGTCAGACCAAAATGGAGGCCGACCTGAATGAACTATACACACTTACAGCAACATATTTTGTTGATGGTATAAAATATATTGTCGTTAATTCAGTCACCCCCGGGCTTAAGTATGTCAAAGACCAGTGTGACGATCCATGCTATTTTGTTTACAATAACAAGGTCGATCTCAGGCTCAAATATCTTGCAAAAAAGGACTAAAAACCTGTTATGACTTTGCATCGTAACTGAAGAGCGGATTGCCTGCCATGGCTTTTGTCTTTATTTTGTCAATTTCAGCCTGCCTAAGCGGGCTGATATCATTCCGGAGGCTGAGGGCAATCCTGAACAGTTCGGCTTCTCCGGGGGGAACAGCGGCTGTGACCGGGTGCGACAGGGTAAACCTGAGCCCCATCCTGATATCCTCAGGTGTGGTCAACGGTTCGTACCAGCACTTCGGATATCGTGATCTGTCGGCGCCTTCAGGCCACGGACCTTTTGCCATCGATTTAAGGGCAAGTATACCCATTTTCTTTTCCCTGGCTCCTGCCAGTACCTGGGGGCCGAAATTGCCCTTGTACCATGTAGTAAAATTGAACGGGAAGAGGACGGTATCAAAATCAAATCCGTTCATCATTGCAAGAGCAGCTTCGACGGAGTGGGCAGAGAACCCCACAAACCTCACCTTACCCTCCTTTCTTGCTTCCAGGAAGGTCTCCATTGCCCCGCCCGGTCCAAGGATTGTATTAACATCCTCAATGGTAGTGACCGCATGGTGCTGGTAAAGATCGAAATGATCGGTCCTGAGGTTCTTAAGGGATTGTTCGAGTTCGGCTCGTGATTCAGCTTTGGTTCTTTTGCCCGTTTTGCAGGCAAGGAATACATTTTTGCGGTACGGTTCAAGTGCAGGTCCGAGCTTTATTTCGGCATCGCCGTATGAAGGTGCCACGTCAAAATAATTGACCCCCGCATCAATTGCAAGCTTCACAAGTGCTGACGATTGTTCAGGAGTGGCGTCCATTACAACAATGCCGCCGAATCCGATCATTGATAGCATTTCACCTGTTTTTCCCAGTGATCTTTTCTCAAGCTTCCCGGGGTCTTTTTTTCTGTCCAGTCCCGAGAGGTCAGGAGGGAACAGTCCCAGAACAGGAGCCGCCATTGATGTGGTCCTGATAAAATCACGTCTTTTCATATTATTCTGATTAGTTGGTTATTCTAAACTAGAATGATAATCACGTATCGGTTAACCAGAGACTTACATTTATTAAATATTGATGACCGGTCTTGTCACGTAAACAATATCTTTTCTGTCGTAGTACACCCTTTCGAGGAATAAACCACTGGGTGGAGCAGTAAGTTTAGCAGGTATGTCAGATTTTTGCCTGAAGAATGATCCCACCTCAGCCGGCAGCAACTGCCCGCGGCCTGCTTCAACAACTACGCCGGTCATTCGTCTCACCTGCTTCCATAGAAAATGGGAGCCTATGACATGAAAAACAAGAAGGTCGCCGAACTCAGTCACCGTTGCATGAATAACTTCAACTTTCATTGAAGCCTGCTCCTGCCTGTCATCAGTAAATGACCTGAAATCCTTAAGCCCGACAAGGTATTTTGCAGCTTTGTTCATCATTTCAAGGCTGAGCTGATCCTTGATCCACCAGACATACTTTTTGCCGAATGCAGTCCGTCGCCTGCTGATCTGGTATATATAACTCCGCGCAACCGCATCATGACGGGCATGAAAATTCTTTTCAGCCTCTTCAACCGAAAGTATGCTTATATCCGAAGGAAGCCTGTCGTTGATACCGTACCGGATCCTGAGCGGAGGCAGGTCGGTGGCTGCATCCAGATGGGCAACCTGACCGGTTGCATGGACACCACTATCAGTCCTGCCTGCACCGAACACATCTATCTCGTCCTGACCGAAAAGATCCCTGCAGGCATCCATAATCTCGCCCTGAACCGATTTCCCGCCTTTCTGCATCTGCCAGCCGGAATACCGCGTTCCGTCATATTCGATGGTAAGCTTAAACCTTGACATTCATTTTATTTAAGCAAATATAATACGAGGTTTTGAACTTCAGGCAGACCTATGATTATTACCTTCATTTTATTACTGTCCGGTGAGTGATACTATTCTTATATTTGCCGGTTAAATTGTTTAAGCATGGAAAGTACTTTTTTTGATTCCAACCTGTTCTCCTACGCCATTATGCCTCTGCTGATATTCATGGCCAGGATATGTGATGTGTCGATCGGAACCCTCCGTATAATTTTTGTGTCGAAAGGCAAAAAAAATATTGCACCTTTCCTTGGTTTCTTCGAGGTGCTTATCTGGATCATAGCCATCAGTAAAATAATGGAAAACCTCGACAACTACATTAATTACATTGCCTATGCTGCCGGGTTTGCCACCGGGAACCTGATCGGCATGATCATTGAGGAAAAGCTGGCCATGGGCATCCAGATGATCCGGGTATTTACAAATGACCGCGGAATGGATCTGGTCAAAACCCTGAACATCAGCGGGTTTGGCGCTACATCAATAGAGGCCCACGGCGCAAAGGAGAAAGTCAGCCTCATATATACTATTGTCCACAGGAATGAGCTTGAGAAAGTGCTTGAGGTCATTAATAACTTCAATCCCAAGGCTTTTTACACTATTGAAGACATAAGGGCAGTCAATGAGGGCATCTTTCACCCGCGGATACCCAACTCTGTATTCCCTTTTGCAAATATCCTCAGGGAATGGAGAAAAGGCAAGTGAACCTGACAGACTGATCAAAACGGGTAGAAAGTATCACCGCACCGAACGAACCTTGCATTTAAATAGTTAACTTTGATAGAAATCAATACTTTTTAAGCAAATGGACCAGATCAGCAGCCATCCCCTTTACAGGAAGCATAATATCGACAGTGCAATGACAGCACTTTGGGAATTTTACAAACTGAAATTCTTCCCTCTATTTATTGCATCTTTCATAATGTCACTGATAATGCAATATGCTTCGACTCTGATCAATTTCAAGGAACTCTACTCAATTACCGATCCGCAGGCACTTATTCTGAAAATGAAAGATTACATCTGGCCAATGATCACTGTTTCTGTGATAAACCTCTTCTTTATTACGATACTCCATTATTATGTAATATACAATCCTGTCAGCAGCGGGAACAACTTGTTCCGCTGTGCACTTAAATCAATGAGATACTTTATTCCTTACCTGATAATAATGGTCCTCCTGACATTCTTTGCCTCATTTGCACTTTTTATCGGATTCCTGGCCCTTGTGATAGGAGCATTATTTGCTGCCATTTATGTCATGGTGATATTCCTGTTTATCCTGCCGGTCATGCTGGTGGAGGGGCCGAATATCGGAAGTACAATTACCAGAACGATATCACTGGCTCACAGGAATTTCTGGTCAAATATGGGATGGACGGCAGTATTTGTTGTAATTCTGATTGTTTTGTCTCTAATCCTGTCGGGGATAGTGCTGCTGCCATTTACCGGAAGCTTTCTGAAGTCGATAGTGAATCCTTCTGATGCAGGTGCACTTGCCGAGGCAGCAACAAATCCGGTCTACATTGTGCTCAACGCACTTGTCGGCGCCGTTATCCTGCCTCTGATGCCAATCTTTGCAAGTATCCTCTATTTTAATGGCAGGGCACGCGAGGAAGTTCAGTCAGCAGGCAAGCCTCCTGAAAACGACTACCAGGGAAGGGTAAAGGTAGAGGATCTTTACGCCGGGCCTCGTCAGGATGACGACAGCGAAAAGGCCATTGATCAGTGATAATCTGAAGATATTCGCACGATCGCTGCAAGAGGGAGCGATCAGATCTCGTTTTCCCCCTTTACATAGCCAAAGTTCGCCAGTATCCCTCCGTCAACGTAAAGTATGTGACCGTTCACAAAATCACTGGCTTTCGATGCAAGGAAAAGCGCGGCATATGCAACATCATCAGGCTCACCCCACCTGCCGGCAGGGGTGCGCGTCATCACAAGGTCATTGAAGGGATGTCCGTTCTCACGGATCGGAGCGGTCTGGGCTGTAGCGATATAGCCCGGACCAATCCCGTTGATCTGGATATTGTACTTTGCCCATTCGCATGTCATGTTACGTGTGAGAAGTGCAAGTCCCCCCTTTGCGGAGGCGTAGGCTGAAACAGAATTCCTTCCGTAAACGCTCATCATCGAACACATGTTTATTATTTTCCCGCTTCTCCGTTCAATCATCCCCGGAACCACCCTCTTTGATACAATGAGTGGTGCTACAAGGTCAACTTCGATCACCTGCCTGTAATCTGAAACCTTCATATCAAGTATGGGGATCCTTTTTATTATGCCGGCATTATTGACCAGGATATCAACCTTGCCTGCATCCTTTTCAATCAGGCTTATACCGGAATCAGTAGCTGTTTCGCTTGTCACATCAAATGCCAGGGTATAAACCTCCAGGCCTTTGCTTTGAAAGGCTTCCCTGCACAACATCAGCTTTTCCTCACTTATGTCATTGACGCATACCCTTGCCCCGGCTTCAGCCAGAACAAGACCTATTGCCAGTCCGATGCCGTGGGTTCCTCCGGTTACAAGTGCAACCTTCCCCGACAGATCAAATAAATCTTTCATATAATCCAGGCTTCCTTTTTTGTCAATTACTGAAGTGCAAAAAACGATTATTTAAGGGTATCAGGGTGGCGGACATCCATATCGCCATAATCGAGGTTCTCACCAGCCATGCCCCAGATAAAAGTATAATTTGAAGTTCCGGCAGCGCTATGGATGCTCCAGGAAGGCGAAAGCACAGCCTGTTCATTTTTCATCCAGATGTGCCTTGTCTCGTCCGGATCGCCCATAAAGTGACAAACTGCCTGCTTTTCAGGTACACCGAAATAAAAGTATGCCTCCATCCTGCGGTTATGTGTGTGAGCGGGCATCGTATTCCATACACTTCCGGGATGGAGCTCGGTCATGCCCATCTGAAGCTGGCATGTCGGCAACACGCTGTTTACAAGAAGCTTGTTCAGTGTCCGCAGATTTGAAGTTTCAGGCGCTCCCAGGGTAACGATCTCGGCATCGGTGCGGGTCACTTTCCCTGACGGGTACTGATGATGTGCCGGAGCTGAGTTAATATAGAGCTTTGCCGGATCAGCACTGCTGACTGAAGCAAATGCGACCCCTTCGGTCCCTTTCCCCAGGTATAGTGCCTCCTTATAGCCGAGTCTGAAGGTGTTTTCGCCGGCCACGATCTCTGCCTCACCCCCTGTATTGATTATTCCCATTTCCCTTCTTTCGAGGAAGTACGCTGATTTCAGCTCATCGGAACTGCCAAGCATAAGGTGTCCTTCAACCGGCATTGCACCACCGACGATCAGCCTGTCGAACAAAGAGTACACAAGAGAGATCTCTCCGGGGATAAAGATCTTCTCAATAAGGAAATCCTTCCTCAGCCTTGCAGTATCATACGACTTCACGTCATCCGGGTGACCTGCAAATCTTAGTTCCATATTCATATCAAACCGGTATTATATGTTTTTAAACATGTTTTTTTCTGCCATCTTCCAGATCTGGGTACCGGCCATAAGGAAGCCCCCTACCCCATACACTTCTGTCATTTCAGAGGTTACCGCTTTAGGATCGGCACCAATGGGCTGTATATAACCAACTTTGCCGTCGGGCAATACTGACCTGACCATGCTCTTCCATCCCTTTATTACAGCAGGCAGATAAACAGATTTGTCGAGGTATCCGTTATCCACTCCCCATGCCAGGCCGAATACAAAAAAAGCTGTTGCGCTCATCTCCGGAACCGGGTAGCTTCCAGGGTCAAGCAGGCTCGCATGCCATGATCCGTCAGGCTGCTGAAGCGATAAAAGCCTGCCTGCCATTTCAGTAAAAATAGTCGCGAAAAAATCAGTATGCCTGTAGTTTGGAGGAAGTTCCCTTATAATAACCGGTAATCCGGCAAATACCCAGCCATTGCCTCTTCCCCAGAATACTTTCTGCCCGTTTGCCTCTTTCCGCAAGAAATAATTTGAATCCCTGAAATACAGGTTTTCTTCAGGATCGTACAGATAATCTGTTGTGGCTTTGTATTCATCGTACATGAAGCGGAGGTACTTCTTCTTTCCTGTTATGTTCGCAATTTTTGCCCAGACAGTGGGTCCCATGAAAAGAGCATCGCACCACGACCATCTCTGGGTCGACCAATATTTGTCGGAATTGACAAATTCGAGTGAGCCTCTGGCAGGATCTTTAAGTATCGCATCAAAATATGTCCTCACTGCAGATATCATTGCCTTATCACCGTACTTCCTGTAGAGCTCCGCATACATCTGACCCACGCAGTAATCATCGGCATGATATCGGCGAAGCGGATTTTCCCGGACGTAGTAGGTCCAGTTATTCCTGTTTCCCATGTCCCGCAGCCATTCGTAACAGGAATCATTTCCAGCAATCTCTGCCCATTCGGCCATTCCGGCAAACAATGCAGCATTGGTCCAGTCGGCTGTGTTATGGACAAGTGGGGTCCTCATCTGCCAATCGGCCACAGCTTTAAGAACCATATGTATGTCGGAGGGATTCAGATAATCGCTAAGCGCCTGTGCCTTTGCATCCTTGCTGTATCCGGTGCCAAAAAGGATTATCTCTGCCGTCAACAGGAAAATTCTGAGGTTTGACATGGTTCAGTTTTATTGAAAATGGGATTACCTGATCCAAAAATACAATCTTTAATATGAAAGTCAACAGAGAATCTGAATTAAGTAAGTTGTTTACAAATTGTTTTGAAGTAATAACTGTGGTTTTTTCTGCCTTCCGGTTCAATAATTTGCTATTTTTATTTGCTTAAAAATGCAGACTGGATGGTTCTTCTTAAACTCATTATTTCAAATTGATACCTGATGAAACAGTTTATTAATGAGAATTTCCTTCTTGAAAATAAGACGGCAGCGAAACTTTACCACGAGTTTTCTGAAAATCAGCCTATTATCGATTTCCACTGTCATCTGTCACCTGAAATGATCGCTTCGGACAGGAAGTTTGACAACCTTTCACAGGCCTGGCTCGAAGGGGATCACTACAAATGGAGGGCAATGCGTACCAATGGCATCGACGAAAAGTATTGCACCGGAGATGCAACACCCGGGCAGAAATTCGACAAGTGGGCTGAAACGGTTCCTGCAACAATCGGCAATCCGCTGTATCACTGGACACATCTGGAGCTCGCAAGGTATTTCGGGATTTATGACCTTCTTTC
>JBAVOD010000484.1:0-3833 GCA_049691735.1 Bacteroidales bacterium | reverse complement strand
CCTGGGGGCAAAGGCTTTTGGAACCAAACTTAAGTTCAGGCAATAAGCACTAAGAAATAACTCGAATACACTGTGTAAAACCACGTAAAGTTAACAACGTATTGTCAGGATAGCTGGTGTGCAAAAGAAATTGAATCGAGACTTAAGTTGACGCGTATGGCCGGAGGGGGACTTTGGATGAGCAACGGAATTGGGCTGCAATCGGGGGTAAAAAAATAATGAAACCCGGCTTTTGAACATTCTCTTTTTTGTACCTTTACATAGTCGCTGCAATTCTTGTTTACTAACCTCGTGCTGATATGAAAGAAGAATTCCTGCATTATTTATGGAAATACAGGCTCTATGACCCGGATTTGCTTACTGACAGCATGAATAACCGGATCATTGTCATTCATCCCGGTGAATACAATCGTGATTCAGGTCCCGACTTCTTCAATGCAAGGATCTCCGTTGAAGGGACTGAATGGGCAGGGAATGTGGAGATCCATACCCGTTCATCGCATTTTGAGGCGCACGGACATAATACCGACAAAGCTTTCGATAATGTGATACTGCATGTAGTGGCTGTGAACGACAGGGAAGTCTTCAATTCAAGGGGAGAGCCCCTTCTTACCGCCGAACTGAAGTATGATGACCTATATTACGAGAAATATACCGACCTGATAAACAATCCCTCTGTGATTGCATGCCAGGATGAGATCAGGAGCCTTGACAGGTTCCTTATCAGCCATTGGCTGCACTCGCTTCTGATAGAAAGGTTGCAGGAAAAGTCAGGGTCAGTCATGAAGATCTTCTCTGAGACCGGTAATGACTGGGATGAAACATTTTACAGGATCCTTGCAAGGTACTTCGGATTCAGGGTCAATACCGGGCCGTTTGAAATGCTTGCAAGTGCACTCCCGTTCAAAATAATTAGGAAACATGCCGACAATGTGTTCCAGATCGAAGCCCTGCTCTTCGGAACAGCCGGAATGCTCGATGAAGGATTGTTCAGGGAAGCACTTGATGATTCCTATTATCGCGACCTGATTAATGAATACAGGGTACTCTCTGCAAAGTATTCATTGCAGCCAGTTCACGGGAAGATCTGGAAGTTCTGCAGACTCAGGCCTGTTAATTTCCCTACAATAAGGATCTCACAGTTATCGGCCATTTTATGTACTGCCGGCGGGCTGTTCTCCCGCACCCTTGACGCAGTTCATGTAAAACAGCTTAAGATGCTCTTCGGAGTAAGCGCTTCACCCTACTGGGATGCACATTACATTTTCGGGAAGAAAAGCACTCTTATGTCCAAAAACACAGGGAGCCAGGCTTCCGATCTGCTTCTTATCAATGCAGTGATCCCGATGATCTTTGTTTACGGCCGATTCCATAATATTCAGCATCTGACTGAAAGAGCATTGTCATTTCTCGAATGTGTGCCGGCCGAGACGAATGCGATTATATCTAACTGGAAATCGGCAGGAGTGGAAGCCTCTTCAGCATTCTTCACCCAGGGTCTGCTTCAGCTTACGGAAAAATACTGCCGTAGGAGGAGATGTCTTGAATGCCGCATCGGCAGCAAGATAATCAGTATGGGTAAGAGCCTTAAGAACGAAAACGAACTCATCCTTGAACCCTGAAAAGCGGACAGAACTGAATAACGCAGTTCATATATTCAAGACTTGATAACGTGTTGATAAATGTTAATAAAATGTTGTATTTATTACATTTCCGACGCAACGTTTGGAGGTAATTTTACGTCCTTATATAAGGATGACAATAAATGCACCGGGTTTCCGTTACAGATATCAGCGTCCCGCGGGAATTCTAAGAAATATTTGTTTTACAGATTAAAAAATTATTCGATTGTTTGATAATTTACATAAAAAAGCCTTATTTTTGCGTTCCAAAATTGGAGACTCAATCTATTTGTGGGTAAATAACATTTTGATTAAAGACATGTATTTGACGACTGAGAAAAAACAGGAATTTTTTAAGACATTTGGAACGTCTGAGATTGATACGGGAACGGCAGAAGGGCAGATCGCATTGTTTTCGTACAGGATATCACATCTTACAGAACACCTTAAGAAAAACAAGAAGGATTTCAGCACCCAGAGGGCTCTTATTAAACTGGTAGGCAGAAGGAGGAGACTTCTGGATTATCTGAAACTTAAAGATATTGAGCGGTATCGCGAAATCGTCAAAGCGTTGAAATTACGTAAATAGAGAAAAAAGGCAATTGCAAATTGCCTTTTTTTATAATGTCTTTAATTAATGTGTAATTTCGACAATCTAAAATTATTATAGAATATGTTTAATATCAGAGTAAAGAATATTGATCTTGGCGATGGCAGATCAATAACCCTTGAAACCGGAAAGTTAGCCAGGCAGGCCGACGGATCCGTGCTTCTCAGGATGGGTAAGACAATGTTGCTTGCTACCGCCGTCTCAGCCAAAGAGGCTAAGGAAGATACTGATTTTATGCCTCTGTCGGTTGAATACAGGGAAAAATACGCTTCATCCGGCCGGTTCCCGGGCGGTTTCCTGAAAAGGGAATCACGTCCTTCCGATTATGAAGTCCTTATTTCAAGACTTGTCGACCGCGCTCTCCGTCCGCTTTTTCCAGATGATTATCATGCTGAAACTTTCATTACGATCAGCCTCATATCAGCAGATGTCGACATTGTACCGGATGCACTTGCCGGGTTGGCTGCTTCTGCTGCTCTTTCAATTTCAGATATCCCTTTCAAAGGCCCGATGTCGGAAGTGAGGGTGGCAAGGGTTAACAATACGTTTATTGTGAATCCCACAGCTACCCAGCTGAAGGATTCAGATATTGATCTTGTTGTTGGTGCTACATATGAAAACATCCTTATGGTTGAGGGTGAAATGAAAGAAGTCTCTGAAGCAGAAATGCTTAGTGCACTTAAGGTCGCCCATGAAGCCATCAAAATACAGTGCAAGGCACAGATGGAATTTGCTGAGGAGATCGGAACAGTTGTAAAACGCGAATACAGCCATGAGGTAAATGACGAAGAGCTGAAGAAGAAAGTATGGGACGAAACATATGAAAAATGCCTCCAGGTTGCCGCATCCCTTACACCTGAAAAAAAGAAAAGGGAAGAAGCCTTCGAAGCTGTGATCACCGAATTCCTTGAACAATTCACCGAAGAGGATGAGGTTGATGAATCAATGATTAAAAGGTATTACAAGGAGGTGCACAAAGAAGCTGCAAGGAAGCTGCTACTTGACAAAAACCTCCGCCTCGACGGCCGGAGACCTGATGAAATCAGGCAGATCACGTGCGAGATTGATCCACTGCCGGCAACTCACGGATCGGCACTTTTCACAAGAGGTGAAACGCAATCTCTTACAACCGTTACCCTGGGTACAAAACTTGACGAAAAGATAATTGATGAGGTCCTCAACCAGGGGACTGAAAAGTTCACTCTTCACTATAACTTCCCGCCGTTTTCAACAGGTGAAGCCAGACCGGTAAGAGGGCTCAGCAGACGCGAGATCGGCCACGGCAATCTCGCACACAGGGCGTTGAAGAATATGATGCCGCCTGACGAGGAAAATCCGTATGCTGTAAGGATCGTTTCGGATATCCTTGAGTCGAACGGTTCCTCCTCAATGGCTACTGTTTGTGCAGGAACGCTGGCTCTGATGGATGCGGGTATCAAAATCAGCAAACCGGTCTCAGGTATTGCAATGGGACTTATCACCGACACGGAAACAGGAAAATTTGTAGTTCTTTCGGATATACTTGGCGACGAGGATCACCTGGGCGATATGGATTTCAAGGTGACCGGTACACGCGAAGGCGTTACGGCAACCCAGATGGA
>JBAVOD010000483.1:0-5509 GCA_049691735.1 Bacteroidales bacterium | reverse complement strand
ATGAAAAGGTACTGAAAACCAAATCCAAAAACAGCAGCAGACGTTTGATTTCACTATGAGTGAAATAATTAGAATAGGAATTGTAATAAGTGATAAGAAACTGCCTGCCTGGCAATATTCAACTGTTGAAAAATTGACCAGATCGAAGTGCGTCTCAATTGAAATGCTTATTATACTGGATCACCCGATCCCTGATAAGAAATTAATTACTCCGGATCTGCCCGGCATTATACACAGATTTCATGAAAAGGTTGATTTGCTGATCTTTCATAAAAAAAGAAATTACTCTGAACCAATAGACATATCAAACCTGCTTGCCGACATACCTGAATTCAGAATAACAGATGCCGACTCAATAAGTGAAATCTCAGAAATAAATAAGGCCGGAATCAGCAACCCTGATCTTATTGTCATGTTCACCATGGACAAGATCCCCCCCGGGATCAGGGAAATCGCCGGTTTGGGGGTTCTATCATATCCTATGTCGGAAAAAGACAGATCCGGTATGTTCACCGCCGGTTTTCAGGAAGTGATCAGACGGATGCCGGTCACACTATCGACCCTGGTAATGAACATAGAAGGCGTAAGTGAAGGAAAGATAATAGCATCAACATTTGAGCCGACCTGCCGCTACTCGGTCAATCTGACAAGGAACAGGATATTCTGGCGCTCTTCTCTGTTTATGCAGCGGGTTATAGAAAACCTCAGCAGAAATGGCATGAATTATATTGAAAGACTGGTCAAAAAGAATGAAAAAGTCAGCGATAATCGTCATGAACCACTACCTGAACCGTCAGTGACTTCAGCAATTAAGGATTTGGCCGTAGCTTTTAAAATAGCTTTCCTTCAGGCAGTCAAGAAGATGGTATATAGCGATGCTTTCAACTGGGTTATTTATTATAAGATATCTGACAGCATTCAGCTCAATCCTGATTCGTTTAAAAGTTTTAAAAAGCTTAGACCGGGAAAGGACAGGTTCTGGGCCGATCCCTTTGTTATAGAAAAAGAAGGGAAATACTATGTTTTTGTAGAGGAGTTCATTTACAGCCGGAATAAAGGACATATTGCAGTACTTGAACTAGACTCATCGGGGAATCTGCAAACCTCATCGGTGATAATCGACATGCCCTATCATATGTCGTATCCATTTGTATTTAAAACGGACGGTACTTACTACATGATCCCAGAAACATTAGACAATATGACAATAGATCTGTACCGGTGCACAGATTTCCCTTATAAGTGGGAATATGTTAAATGTATAATGGACGGGATCAGCGCAGCGGACACCTCGGTCATTTTCCACAACGGCAGGTGGTGGCTTTTTACAGCCATTGATGAAACTGATGGCAGGTCCGGCTGCGATACCGAGTTGTATTTGTATTACGCAAATGATATCCTGGCTCCACAATGGACCCCGCACCCTGAAAATCCTGTTATTTCGGATGTCCGAAAATCGAGACCGGCCGGAAGGGTATTCATTAATGAAAACATAATGTACCGGCCTTCACAGGATTGTTCCATCAGGTACGGGAGTGCTTTTAACCTTAACAGGATACTGTCCCTTGATGAGGAAAGATATCAGGAAGAGCTTGTGTACAGGATTGAGCCGGAATGGGACAGGGACCTTCGCGGTGCTCATACTTTCAATTATGATGGTGGCATGACTGTGATAGATGGATATTATATGCGCAGGAGACCTTTGTTTAAGGCCTTTTTATAATAAGAATTACATTATCAATTAACTGTCTTATAATAAATAATATACTTTTGGTATTTTAATCCTGTTTGCCCCCTGAGGATTTTACTGAAAAAAAGAGAAGAAGCAATGGAAAGGACAATTCAGGCGGACCTTTACAGGTACGGTAAATTGACAGGAGTTAAAGGATTCATTAAAGGATGGGCAAGACCGGGATTTCGTTACACATTCTTTTTAAGAAAGATCACCAGGCATAATAAGTATACATTGAAAGGTATCTTTTACAGATTACTGAGAAGGCTGTTTGCTTATAAAGAGTACCAGATAAGCGCGCAGGCTGAGATAGGAGAGGGATTCTACCTTTATCACCGCGGAACAGTATTCATAGGACCAGTCAGGATTGGCAAGAACTGCTGTGTGTCACATAACGTAACAATAGGACGCGCATACAAAAACGGGCAGATTGGCAGGCCGGTGATTGGAGATAATGTCTGGATAGGACCGGGAGCAGTTGTAGTTGGTAAGATCAACATCGGTAATAATGTATTCATAGCTCCCAATTCGGTTGTGAATTTTGATGTTCCGGATAATGCAATGGTTGCAGGGTATCCGGCAAGGTTTATTATTAAGGAGGACGCTGTGAGCGATTGGGTTAACGATATTCTGGAATAGGTGAACTGAAACAGTACTGATGGTACAAAAGATATATATTACAGGAGTTGCAGGCTTTATCGGCTCAAATCTGGCAAAAGCCCTTCTGTCTGAAGGATACACTGTGATGGGTGTTGATAATTTTGATCCCTTTTACGACAGAAGCATCAAGGAAGATAACCTCAGAACATGCAAATCGTATGCTGACTTCAGCTTCATGGAAGGCGATATAAGAGATAACAGCTTCCTTAAAAACACATTTTCAGGATTCAACCCCGATTGTGTTGTCCATCTTGCAGCCAGGGCAGGAGTCCGGCCGTCGATTATTGATCCGGAATCGTACTTTGATGTCAATGTTAACGGGACCCTCAGGGTTCTTGAAACAATGAAGCAATCCGGTATCCGGAAACTCATTTTTGCGTCATCTTCATCTGTTTATGGCAATAACAGGAAAATACCATTTTCCGAAACTGACAACGTTGATTATCCGGTTTCCCCGTATGCAGCTTCCAAAAAGGCAGGTGAACTATTATGCCACACTTATCATCACCTTTATGATCTTGATGTTTTCTGTATGAGGTTCTTTACGGTATACGGACCGGGTCAGCGACCTGATCTGGCTATAAACAAGTTTACAAAAGCTATTCTGGGTAACAGCGAGATCCCGGTTTACGGTGATGGAACGACTTCACGCGACTATACCCACATAAACGATTTAGTCAACGGCATTACGGAGGCCATCAGGAGGGTAAAAGGTTATGAGATATTCAACCTTGGCAACTCCTCTCCGGTTTCGCTGACGAATCTTGTCGGGCTGATTGAGAAATTCTCCGGAAGGAAAGCCAGGTTGAATTTTCTGCCGATGCAGGAAGGAGATGTATTCCGGACATATGCCGATATCACCAAGGCGAAAGAGGTCCTTAATTATGATCCTGTTACAGATATTGAAACAGGGATAAGGGACTATATTGACTGGTTTAAAAGCAGAATGGGAAACCCATTATGATCAGGTATTCATGGCTGCCCTATCTAATAATAAGGTTAATTAATTTCGCCTGATTGCAGAATAAATAAATAATTTTACTTCCTGAACATCAGGCACGAACATTAAGCAGGCACAGGTCGTTTTATGTATAAATATCCCGGGTCGGATAATATGAAAGTAGCTGTCATTTGCAAAACATTTATGAAGGGCGGTGCCGAGAAACAGGCTCTTATCCTTACGAGGCTTCTTGCTGATAAGAATATAAGCGTTTGCCTTGTAAATTGGGAAGGGCGAAAAGTTGACAGAGTAAATCTGGACTTTATTGAAAAGAATTCTATCAGGTATTATGGCCTTCGGGGGAGTATTTTAAATAAACTATTCCAGTTTCAGAGGATCCTGAGGAATGAAAAGATATCGATAATTGTGTCCTATCTGACTATGTCAAATTTTCTGTCAGGTATCAGCAAGCTGTTTAACAGGAATATCAAATGTATCGGAGGGATAAGGAACGAAAAGCTGCCGTATGCAAAATTCGTACTGGAAAAACTGATACACAATTATCTCAGCGATGCTACAGTCTTCAACAACTACTCCGGCAGAATGAAGTTTGAAAAGCGCGGATTTGATCCTGCAAAGGCGCATGTAATTCAGAATGCCATTGACCAGGATGGGCCTGCAAGCTTGTCGAAGAGCCCTAATGGTGAGATCAATATTGTAACTGTTGGCCGGTTCGTTAAGCAGAAAGACTACGCAACTGCGCTTCACTCTTTTAAAATCCTTTCGGAAAGGAACAGGGACAAGAAGTTTAAATATAATATCATTGGTTACGGCCCTCTTGAAAAAGAAATCAGGTTCCTTGCCGGGAAACTGAAGATTGACAGCAAGATCAGGTTGTTTATTAATCCCCCCAATGTATATGAGATCCTGAAAAAAAGTGACATATTCCTCAGCACCTCCCTTTTTGAAGGTGTATCCAATTCTATAATGGAGGCAATGGTAAACGGGTTACCTGTGGTGGCAACCGATGTGGGCGACAACAGCTATCTGATAAAGGACGGACAAAACGGATATCTTGTCCCATGCAGAGACCCTGCCGGGATCGCTGAAAAGCTTGAACGCCTGTCCGAATCACCGGAAAGAAGAAAGGAGTTTGGCAGAAACAGTCAGTCAGTGATTGAGAATGATTTCACCCAATCCAAATTACTGGATAACTACATGAGATTATTCTCTGCGCTGCAAGCTGTACATTAGAATCTGAAATCTGAATGTTTCACTTCATTTTCATTTTCACTTGTTCCGTAACTTTTGGCTGATCACAGTGGCAATTTGTGGTTTATTTTTCATTATCAGAGAAGTCGCCGGAAGTAATATTTTATCTGACACAGATTTTTATCGATGAAGATCGGGGTGATTGGTACCAGAGGCTTCCCTGAAGTTCAGGGCGGACTTGAGACCCACTGTATGGAATTGTATTCAAGGGTGGCACTACTAAGTGGGGTCAATATTACCATTTACAGACGGACACCTTATCTCAATAACAGAAACAAGTCGGCTGGATTTCCAAATATAAGGTTTGTCGACATTAACGTACCTAAAAGTAAGAACTATGAGACCTTCCTTCATTCTTTCCTGGCCACCATCCACGCACTTTTCCAGGGTTACGATATAATCCACTTTCATAACACAGGGCCAGGATTTTTTATTCCACTCCTGAAATTTTGCAGGGCCAGGATTGTATTTACATACCACAATATCAGTTATACACAAAAGAAGTGGGGAGAGTTCGCTAAAAAGTACCTTACACTTTCTGAAAAAATATGCCTCACTAATTCAGATTTTATAATCTTCATTTCTGAAGTGCTTAGATCGGAAATGCTGAAAAGATATAAGCTAAATCATAACAGTTTCATACCAAACGGGGTGAATATCCCGCAAAGAGCTGAAAACTCGGATTATATTGAATCACTGGGCCTGAATAAATACAAATATATCATAGGAGTAGGCAGGTTCCTGGAAGAAAAAGGCTTTGACTGCCTGATCAGGGCATTCGGAAATACAAACCTAACCGAATTCAAACTTGTCCTCGTAGGCGACTCTGATTACCCATCAGCCTACTCAGCCAGATTAAAGACATTTGCAATAGAAAATAACGTAGTTCTTACAGGATTTATAAA
>JBAVOD010000482.1:0-4597 GCA_049691735.1 Bacteroidales bacterium | reverse complement strand
ATTATCCTGTTGTTGAAGCAATAAGATCCATCATGCCGGTATGTGACAACTTCGTTGTTGCAGTGGGTAATTCGGATGACGGAACGCGCGAGCTCATTGCCGGCATCGACGAAGATAAGATAAGGATCGTTGATACGATCTGGGACAATTCGCCGGAGATGAATACCGGTGGCAGGGTCTTTGCTGCCGAGACCGACAAGGCGCTGAGGGAAGTACCTGAAGATTCCGATTGGGCATTTTATATACAGGGCGATGAAGTGGTGCATGAGAGATATCTCGATACTATCAGGAGCTCAATGGAGAGATGGAAGGATAATAAATCGGTTGACGGCCTGCTGTTCAATTATCTTCACTTCTATGGCTCATATGATTACGTGGGCATTTCACCACGGTGGTACCAGCACGAGATAAGGGTGGTTCGAAACGTCAGTTCCATTTATTCATTCAGGGATGCCCAGGGATTCAGGAAGGATGGTAACAGAAAACTGAATGTCAAGCCCGTCGATGCTTGCATTTATCATTACGGCTGGGTAAAGGAACCCGGGGTCATGATGGATAAAGTTAAGAATGCATCCACATTCTATATTGATAATGAATGGATCAAAAAAGTCAGCGACGGCAACTCGTTTGATTATTCAAAGATTGACGCTCTCAGCAGGTTTGACGGTACTCACCCGGCAGTAATGATCGAAAGGATAAAAAGGAAGAACTGGGATTTCGACCATGATATGTCGTTCAACAGGCTTTCGGCAAGATATAAAGCTAAGATCTTCATAAAAAAATACCTGGGTATCAATACATTCTACGAAAATTACAGGGTGATCTGAAGCTGACCCTGCCTTTATTTTAGGGTGGCACCACCTCATGCTTTTCACCCCCAACCCACTGAAGGGGGCTCTAAAAAGGAATAAAAAAAAAGCTTATTCAATAACCGGTACATCCTCCCATTTTAGGGGAGGTGCCCGCCAGGGCAGAGAGGTCCCTGATCACCTTGACAATGCAGGATTCACTACCCAACTCTCAAAAATCCGCTTCCGGAGCCGCATTAACAGACCTCAAAAACCCTGATAACACCTGTTTTTCCCGGAATTTGTCATTGAAAAAAAACCATTTGTCAATATTTGGGTGTTTTGTGAAACATTCACTTTTATGATTTATAACAATCAGATATACAGATTGATAAGTTTAGATTATCAAGTGAAATACATCAATTTGCCATAATCGTAGTAAATTTTAAACCGATTTTGACGAATAACTTATTTTTGGAAGCATTAAGCAACCAGTTGGAAACGGCCTGCCTGCTTTTGTTGACCAGACTATCTCAGTAACCTCTCATTTTCCCGTCGATTGGGCTTTAGCGTATTGACTGATATGTTGCAGCGCTTTAATTTTACATCATAGACAATCAGTGAAATTAAAATATAAGCCTATGAAAACTTTTTACCGCATATCATCAAAAGAGATCGGCACTGTCCTGCTCAAAAGAAGAAAAATTGCCAAAGCACTTCGCTGGTGGCTTCGTGAAAACGGAATAGAATTCAAGTATATGTTTTTCGTAAATTAGGTCAGATCAGGTTTATTTATGTTTGTTGATCATGACCGGAACATGGTTCCGGTCAGCACTTAAAGGGAAGAATTAAGGGGTTATTTCTTCCCTTTCTTTATGGATTAAATGTCGAACCTGAACTGGATCCGCAGCCCGACCTCCGAAACGTCAGGATGTTCCAGATACGTAAACCTTTTGATCAGATCGACCCTGAAAATCCTGAGGATATTTGAAAGTCCGACACTCGCTTCAATGTATGGCCTGTTGCCGAGGGAATATGTAAGAGGGATGCCCCGGCTGTCGACGGGGAACTTGAACAGGTCTGGTTTTCGGTCAGGATTATTGCCGGAGGTTATCCCTCCGTAAAGCACCTTCAATGCAAGAACTTCCCTCAATTTCAGCTTTTTTATAAGTGGTACTTTATTAAGGAAAAATCCGTTGAAGCTGTGATCGATGTTTAGGGATACATACTGGTCGCTGACAAATTCGAGGAAATTCATCAGGTTATAGGAGTATTTCTCGTAGCTGTATGTCTGATTAGCCGGCATTATGAACAGCAGCGGAAAGGGAACACTCCCGAATATTTTTCCTGTTTCAACCAGCACATCGGTGTAACCGACAATCGATAAATAGAACCTCCTTCCGACATTGGCCTGAATGCGAAGGTAATTGAAATCACTTCCGGCCGGCTTTAAGCCCCCTCCTGCCTTAAGCTGGATCACCGGATATCTGCTCGGGAAAGGATAGCGGTAAATCTTGCCCTGGTAGAATGTCTCGTTCGGTGCATAGCGGAGATGGATGTATGGCTCTGAAATATTGATACCGGTAATATTCCCGGTTTCGGATAAATAGTCGATTTTATTGTATCGCAGGTTCCCTTCAGGTACCTGCCACGTAAACCTGTAACCCAGAAGGTATGAGAAGTGATTTTCAAACTCATGCAGATACTCGACCCTGAATGTACTGTTCAGCACGAGCTTGTCACTTATGCCTCTCTTGAATGAGAGAAAGAAATTGTCGCCTTCGGTATATATAAGCTCCTGACCAGGTACCCTGGTGTCCTTCAGGTAACTGACCCTTAATGACCTGACGGGAAACTCATATATTGTCCTGGGAGTCAGTGAATATGTGAACCCTGCACTGTACTTGAAAATCTTATCCCTGAATCCATACGCGACATAACCATCGAAGTTCACTTTCTTGCTGAAATATGGCGAAGTCAGCCCGCCGAATCTCAGCCTTGTCCCTTCAATGCTGTTAAAGCTGTAAAAATTGGTTACAGGCCCTATGTAATATTTGCCAAGGTCCAAAAGTCCGGTACTTAAAAGCATCACGATAGTCATCTCATTCCTGAACGCCTGAACTTTCTGTACGCTGTCAACTACTGTATAGATCCCCCTTTCATTCCTGGAAAGAGGCACCTTCCTGTTGGCCTCCCAGTAAGCAGGACGGGATGAAGCCGTATCAATCTTTTCTGCAAGGACCGGCCCTGTAAAGACTGAATCGCTTATCGGATCGTTAATCCTGTAATCGCTGTAGGTAACAGTCCGTTGTCCGTACAGGCCAGGTATGTTCTTCAGAATACCGGCATCAATTGCTATCTCTTCCTTTGACAGCAGCCACGATTTTTCCCCGAACCTGTCAAAATCCTGCGTAACAGTAAGATCCTGGACCCAGTCAATATTTATTTTCTTGTTTATGCCGATATCAATCTTCCTGACAGCATAGCTGCTGTCGAGCGTAATGTAAAGGTTTCCGTGAAACAGGAAGTCGGCTTTATTACGGGGTTCGAAAAACAGCTTGATGCATCTTATATCCTTTACAGGTATTGTGTCAATTATGTAATACCTGTAGAAAAGGGGAGCATCATTTGCGATCGGGCTGAGGAACCTGTTTGTAAGGAACAGGATGTCGTTATCATAGATATTGATGTTCTGATACAGGTAATTCAGGTTTGCCGCAACCCCATTATTATCGACATACCTGCTGAGATCTACTGCCTTTTCAGCCCTTATTATTTCCTTTGTGGCTTCGGGCTTACGTCTGTAATAGACATCGGAGATTACTTCCCTTATATAAACAGGAAGTATCCTTTTGCCGATACGCTTTGTGGTGTCAATGTTATTAAAGATGAACCTGAATTTGTTAAAGATCTTTGCATTCTCCAAACCATTGCTGATGTTGCTCGCACCAAACTCGATCTTTTCATATTTCCTGTATTGCAGATAATTGTATGATTCTTCCCTGTTGAATTTCTTATGCTCAATCACATCCCTGATAAGTTCAACTGCAGGATTGCCCCTGTTCCTGTATTCCTTCCTTTTAGGTTTGACGGTTATCTCGCTCAGATTGATATCCGATAACTTCAGGCTGACATTGATGGTTTGTTCAGCACCAGCCCTGAAATTCATTTTTACGGTCTGGTAGCCTATGAACGAAAACTGGATGATCCCTGATTTTATGTTCTCATTGCTCTCAATTATATATTTACCGTTTGAATCGGTAAGGGTGCCAATAGTTGTACCTTCCAGCAGTACCGATACGTACGGAATGTGATCACCGGTGCTTGCGTCTGTAACAGTGCCGCGGATAACAGTTTTAAACGCTTCCTCTGCGGGGCATTCAGGACCCTGGGCTACGGCAACGAACAATGTCAGCAGCAAACAGTATATCGTTTTACGTTGTTCCATCCAGGCTCCTTACCGGGCTTCAATCATAAGTGACAAATATATAAAAAGCTGTCTTTTCCAGGTTTCTTGCATCTGCGTTTAAAGACTTCGCCTTATGGTATAAACAATTTTAAAAAGTTCTTAGTAAATTTACGCGTATACAAAATCCAAAAAACTATGAAAAAAATATTTCTGCTATTGGCATCAGCATTGCTAATTTCAGTTCATGCTGCCGGACAAGACTACAAGACAGGTGTCGGCCTCAGGCTTGGTCTTTACAATGGATTGAGCGTCAAACACTTTTTTTCGGAGAACAAAGCAGTAGAAGGAATTCTGACTACCCGCTGGAGGGGATTTGATATTACCGGTCTGTACGAAATAC
>JBAVOD010000481.1:0-2436 GCA_049691735.1 Bacteroidales bacterium | reverse complement strand
TACCTTCATCAAATCCAAAAATAACACAGTCAACAGAAATATGCGGATTTAAGGTCATAAGAGATTTTTAATTTAAAATTAACAAGAATTTTTATATATGCAATCTTAGCGTATTTAATACGCTAAGATTTTTAAGTGAAAAGTATTGTTGTTGTTATTGAAATGTTTAATCTTGCGTTATAACTTAACCATAAAACGAATCCTGTGATGCAAAAAATGAAATTTGATATTTCCCGCCTGAAGGGGAAACCAGGAAAAATGAGAGACTGGATGACAAGGCACCATGTGCCCTATAAGCTTATGTTTTTTATTATTGGGATAGCCTCCACCTTTTGGTTCCTGGTGCGGGTAATTCCAAAACCTTCAAGGGCCACCTATCCGTGTATGAAAGTGGCAGCACCGTTTATGTCGGGATTCGTTACTTATCTGCTTGCAATTGCAGGACTTACAGCTATTTCAAGGAGATCAAAAAGAAAAATAGTAAATGTAAGATTTGGTGCGACCTTTCTGCTGATGACCGGAGTGGTTGTTGCAATGGCGACCATTCCGGCCAATAATACAGAGACAGCATTTCAGACAACGGAAACGAGAACAGGACCTGAGGACGGTCCCAATAATCCGATCGGAACGGGTAAGGGTATCTTCCCGGGAAGGGTGGTCTGGGTATGGAATCCGGATGCAACAAACGAAAAATTTGAACACAATAATTTTGATGCTTACGACTGGTTCGTAAATCCTGAGAACAATAATGAAAAAGTAATCTGTGCGATGTTCCGTGACGGTGTTCTTAAACTTACCGGTAAAAAAGATGTGAAGAAAGCATGGGATGCAATGTTCAAATATTTCAACGAGAAGAAACAAAACAAGAAAGCCGGATATACGAAGGGAGAAAAGATCTTTATTAAAATAAATCAGGGGCAGGCAGGATGGATTCTTAGCAGGGAGGACAAAGAAAAGGGCTACGCTCTTCCTCATACGCTTCCAGCGGGACAGGAAAACAGGAAAGTAAGCATGGAACCGACAGAGAACGGACCTTATGTAGTTCTTGAATTATTACGGGAACTTGTTAATGAAGTCGGAGTAGCTCAGGCTGATATTTCGGTGGGAGACCCTATGAATCCAATTTATGCCCACAACTATAATGTCTGGTTTAAGGAATTCCCCAATGTTAGGTACCTGGATAAACTCTCAACAAATTACGGACGTACGCTTGTCAGAGTAACTGAAAATCCGCTTGTTTTTTATTCAGATAAAACCGCTACCGATAAGCTTTACGATGTTATTGAAAATGCCGATTATATGATACTTATCCCGGTTCTTAAATCCCATGGTGCTGCAGGTATTTCATTAACGGCGAAGCTTAATTTCGGGAATATTGGTAGAAATGGGGCGGGCCATCTTCATTATTCACATATTGCCAACAGGAGGGAGGGAAGACCCACCAACACAGGTTACCATAAATACAGGGTTTTTGTTGATCTTATGGGAAGCAAATATCTTGGACAGAACACGCTTTTCTGGTGTATTGAAAGTCTGTTCGGCGGGGGTGCAAGTGAAACAAAGGGACCCGTTAAATATTTTATGGCTCCGTTTAATAACGACTGGTGTAATTCACTGTTCATGTCGCTTGATCCGGTAGCTATAGAATCGGTTGGTTACGATTTTCTGAGGACAGAATGGGATGGGATACATAAACATGATCCTGTCAATAACGAATGGGAATCAATGCCAAATGCTTATGGCGTTGATGATTATATGCACCAGGCGGCTGATCCCGCCAACTGGCCACAAGGTGTCATTTATGATCCTGATAACAGCAGCAGACCGATACCGGTACTGGGTGTTCATGAACACTGGAATAATCCCGCCGACAGGCAGTATTCACGCAACCTCGGCACGGGGAATGGTATTGAGCTTGTATCGATACCTGAGGATCTTGTAAAGAGGTCTAAAAGAAATTAAGTACAGGAACATTATCCCGGAGTATTAGAAATTCGAATAGGCCTTTTCCCCTTCAATTATTAATATAACCAGATAAGTCGACATGAATATAAAATTTAAAAATAATAACCCTCCCGATAGAATTTATGGCAACATAATTTCTTTCATATTTGTTTCCTGTCTTGCAGTAATCTTTTCGCCCTGCAGCAATGCCCAGGATACCGGATCAGCACAGACATTCGGAGAAGAGTTCCAGGTAAAAAGATTCTATTCATCCACTATTGATGAGGATAATAATATCTGGTTCCTTACCGAAAAAGGAATTGTCAGCTATGACGGGGCAAAATGGGCCCTGCATAACAGGAACCGCAAAGTGACCTCAACAGACCTGAAAGATATGATATATGACTTCTCCTCATACGGTCCCGAACTGTGGATTGCCACTCCCCGGGGAGCAACAGTCGCTTCTCTTCCGGTCGATGCAAGGTCGGGTGC
>JBAVOD010000480.1:0-16417 GCA_049691735.1 Bacteroidales bacterium | reverse complement strand
AAATCCAATATCCTTCTTCAACCACTCTGTGGTTGATAGGCTAAATATGCATCCTGCCACGGATGTGACCGTGGATATTGGACTTCAAAGCCGCTGGCTTTGAATTGAAGATCAATATAAATAAAGGCAATAGTGTTAGATCATCAAAATTTAAATTCAGCCTTTATGAAGAAAAGTTGTGTACAAAGATTAGCTTCGAAAGGAGGGGAAAGGAGATGTGTATAAAGATTACCTAATATTGGCCGGGCAATAATTTCAGGATCTCAGCTTAGTTTTTGTTTACGAGGCCCACTATTTCTCCAATGTCGCTGAATCCTCCGTCGTTCAGATATTTTTCAATACCATCAAGGATACTTACCGGAGCCATTGGATCAATAAATGATGCTGTTCCCACCTGGATGGCACTGGCACCCGCCAGAAAGAATTCTATTGCGTCGGAGGCATTCATTATGCCGCCCAGACCGATCACCGGGATTTTAACCGACTTTGCCACCTGCCATACCATTCTTAATGCAACCGGCCTGACTGCCGGTCCTGACAGTCCTCCTGTAATTGTTGAAAGTGACGGTTTCCTGGTGCCTGGTTCGATTGCCATGCCTAACAACGTGTTTATCAGCGATACCGAATCGGCTCCCTCCTCCTCTGCAATACGTGCAAACTGAACAATGTCAGTTACATTAGGTGAAAGCTTTACTATAAGCACTTTAGAATAAACAGCACGCACTGCCTTTATTACTTCCCGCGCCGATACCGGGTTGATGCCGAATGCCATCCCTCCCATCCTTACATTGGGACACGAGATATTCAACTCAATTGCCGGGATCCTTCCAAGCTTTTCAACTCTCTCCGACAGCGCAACATAATCTTCAGTGGTACTGCCATTTACATTGACAATAACATTAGTATTAAACTGTGACACTTTCGGATAGATATTCTGTTCGAAATAATCAATGCCTTTGTTCTGCAACCCCACCGAATTCAGCATGCCTGAGGCTGTCTCCTTCATGCGGGGATAGGGATTGCCTTCCCTGGGCTCCATCGTTGTACCCTTGAGGATGATCCCCCCAAGCTTTGATATATCAAAGAAATCCTCAAATTCGGATCCGTATCCGAAGGTTCCGGATGCAGTCAGGACCGGATTCTTAAGTTCCATTCTGCCAATGGATAAGCCGAGATTCACCATTTCAGTTCCTTTGTGTTAAATACCGGGCCGTCGGTGCAGGTGCAGACATTACCATTAACAGTATCGGCCACGCAGCAAAGGCACACGCCGATCCCGCAAGCCATAAGATGCTCGAGCGATACTTCGCAGGTCATGTTTTTCACTTTGCAGTAATCTGAAACCGCTTTCATCATCCGCCCGGGACCGCAGCAGCAGATCCTGTCAAAAGATTGGGTCGTCAGAACCGTATTATCGGTAACGAATCCCTTTTCGCCTCTTGAACCGTCTTCGGTTGAGACATACACAGGCCCGATTGCAAGATATTCCTCATATTCAATCAGTCGTTCACTGTTGCGGAAACCCAGGAGTATTGAAGGATTGAAGCCATTAGTCTTCAGAGATTTTCCAAGAAAAAGCAGGGGAGCGATCCCGCATCCGCCGCCAACCAGCAGAACCCGCTCTCCGGCAGATGGAATACTGAATGAATTCCCCAGCGGATACAGCAGGTTTATAACCTGTCCGGCTTTTGCCTGTGATAATTTTTCGGTACCCCTGCCAAGTATCTGTATAAGCAATTTTAGCGTATTCTGCTCATAATTAATATCATGTACTGAGATTGGCCTGCGAAGGAAAGTTGACGGGCTGTCATCAACGCGAACCTGGACAAACTGACCGGGCATTATCCGGGGCAAATAACTGTTGCCTGCAAGTTCAAGTAAAAAGAAATCGTTATTAAGACGCCTGTTCTCCTTGATCGTAAAATCTTCAATTCTCTTTGCCATCGGCAAATTCATTTGCGCAAAGATAATCAATGGCAGCGTTATTAAGAATCTCTCAATCCTTTCGCGGTAAAAATTCCTCGAAACTGTTGTTCCCGTAGAACCAGACTATTTTCAATACCTTGTTCTTATCATTTGATTGGGCAGGGGTAGCAGGTATCGCGACCTCCACCGCATCTGAAGAACCTGATCCCGGGTCATTCCCCGTATTTATCCCGTTTTCCTGTGGTTTTTCGGGACCAATTTCAGGAATGGTCTCAAAAAGGTCGCCCATATGAGGTTCTTTATACATTTGTCCTTTTCCGAAAATAAGCCAGTCGGTAGACAGGAAAGGATATTTTTCAAGCATCTTAATGACGAAATCAAGGCTCGGATTATTCCTTCCCGAAAGTATATGGGAAATGCTCGATGGCTGAACGCCTATTTCTTCAGCCAGATGAGAAGATGTTTTGTTCTCTTTCTTCAGGAATTCAAGTATCCTGTCTTTCATAGCTGCATATTCTTGTATTTACAAATGTAAATAATATATAATTAACATACGTAACATTATATATTTACATTTGTGAATATTGTTGATTCCCCCTGCCTGGGGTATTTTATGTTCAATGTGCATGTGACTGATAAATAAGCTATTACATTTGACAATTATCTTATGTAAAGGTATAGATTAGGTAAGTAAAATTCTGATAAATAGCTTTTTATAGTCAAAAATAGAACATTTCTAACATCCGAACTCCGGATTTCGCCTGAAAATGTGCTTTTATGATATAAATGAGCTATGTAATTATACTGGATTACAGCTGGTTATTTCTTAACGGAATCTTCAATGATATTTTTTTAATTATGTAAATTACTTACATATGATTTTAGTGTTACGTATGTAAATAACCCTTTATTTCCTTTAGTTTACAAATGTAACCATACTGTTTTGTATAATAAAAGTGACAGTTGTAAATATTTGAACAATTTTACACGGACGCAGAGTTTCGCTGAAAATCATTTGCTGAGGGTGTCCCCTGTTAAGTTTTCACTGCCGGGCTTTAAATCAATACCAATGTTGAATGATGGATTGAAGGGACGAACATGACTTTTGCACTCATTCATGGCTATTGGCATAAAATTCAAAAAATCAAGCACGAGGTCTGATTTAATTTCAAATATCCGATTCTGGCGGGGTTGAGAATTTTCAAAAATCAAACAGAGTCAGGCCCGATTGTCATAAAGATTAATTTTCTTTGAATCACAAATACCTGAACCTATGGCTAAACGTCGATTTTCTTTCCCCATACATTTCCAGATCCTTATAATGTTGTTTGCAGGGGGATTTTTTGGCTATTATTTCCCGGATGCAACAAGTTACACCAACTGGGTCGGGGATATATTCCTCAGGGGCCTTAATATGATAATAGTTCCTCTTATCCTTTTCTCGATAACGACAGGTGTTGCAAGTGTAGGCAGCAGCGGAAACCTGGGGAGACTCGGGCTGAAAACAATGGGATACTATGTTGCTACCACCCTTGTGGCAATCGTCACGGGATTTATTCTTGTAACAACAATAAAACCGGGGGTCGGCGCCGAACTGGGTTTTAAAACCCCGGTCGAAGGTATTGCCGCGGCTTCCGACAGCTTCGGCCAGACATTGATAAAGATAGTTCCCACAAATATTGTCGAGGCGCTTGCACAGGGCCAGATGCTGGCAATCATCTTCTTTGCAATACTTTTCGGCTTTTTCCTTACCAAAATCAGCGAAAAGCCTCAGAAGCATCTGATGGATCTCCTTAATTCAGTACTTGAGGTAATTATGAAGATCACTCTTTTCATAATTAAATTCACCCCCCTGGGCATCTTCAGCATAACGGCAAAGGTAATTGCCCAGCAGGTGCAGCTGGGAAATGAGATAAGTGAGGTAATAAGCCGGCTTGGCCTCTATTTCATTACTGTTCTTGCGGGACTGTTCATTCACGGCTTATTCACGCTTCCGCTTTCAGTTAAGCTGCTGGGCCGGATTAATCCCCTGAAGCACTTCAGAAATATGGCGACTCCGCTTCTGACTGCTTTTTCAACCTCGTCATCGAATGCCACATTGCCGTTAACTATGGAAGCGGTCGAACATAACGACGGAGTATCGAACAAAATAGCAAGCTTCACCCTCCCCCTCGGAGCAACAGTAAACATGAACGGAACTGCGCTCTATGAATGTGTTGCCGTAATGTTTATTGCCCAGGCTTACGGTATTGATCTGACAATCGGACAGCAGCTGGTAGTGATATTCACTGCTCTGCTTGCCGCAATTGGTGCAGCAGGAATACCAATGGCCGGACTGGTCATGATGGCGGTGGTGATGAAGGCAGTGGGACTTCCTCTGGAAGGTATTGGTCTGGTACTGGCAGTCGACCGTATCCTCGATATGTTCCGTACAACCGTAAATGTATACGGCGACACCTGCGCTGCTGTGATAATAGCTAAATCGGAAGGAGAAACCCTGAAAGTGTAGAAGAAGGTGCGAGCTTCGCCACCTGACTTCGTCGGACGAAGCCGACTATATCGGGCGAAGTCTGAAGCTTTAGCGAAAGCTGGGGGCAGGAGAGCTCAGGGCACAGAGCAAGAAGCAAGGTACGGTAAGTTACTTACAGCTGAAAGCTGAAAGCTGACAGCTGACAGCTAACAGCTGTTTAAAACATGAACGAAATCCGGATCTCCGGACTGGCGTAGAAGTTGTACCCTGAATCGGTCAGAGCCCAGAGGAATGTGAAATTCAGAGACGATCGCGGACCTATCAGCTGCCGGATACCCCCGCCGCCAAGGACCGTATTTACCCAGAACCTTCCGAAATTATCGGGTACCGCTTTAAAAACTGACTCAAGGCTGAGAGCCTCATCTTCAAGGTGAAGAAACAATCCGAGGTGAACCCCCAGCGGAATGATATTGTTAAGGTCTTCAAGGAATACATATTCAACATATGTTTTTCCTCCATAAATTGTTGTGCTGAATGAAGGCTCCTTATAGTACTGGAAGTCCGGCCCAGCAGCTATTCCAAGCCTGGGCAGGACCCACAGGCCTATCACGGGAGAGACCTCGATGTTTGTAAATGTCCCGAACTGAAGGCCGAAGTTGCCCCCATAGAACAGTCTTTCCTTGAGAGGAGGCACTTCCGTTCTC
Organism: Bacteroidales bacterium; assembly: GCA_049691735.1. GTDB lineage: Bacteria > Bacteroidota > Bacteroidia > Bacteroidales > VadinHA17 > LD21. The sequence continues at coordinate 11,317 of JBAVOD010000480.1, read as the reverse complement.
TCTCTTTGCCCATAAACTGCTGAAAATGAAACTGCAAGAAGAACTATAAAGGCAAAAGCCGTCTTTGCCTGTCTCCCCGGATATCTTTCTTTATTGTTCACCATCATGGAAACAATTTGTAATTTTACATAACCGGTAACAAATAAACGAAAAAATCATTTATCAATATAATTTCATGAACATAATCATCAGTGGCGGCTCACAGGGCATAGGCAGAGAGATGGCTTTATACCTTGCGGGGAACAGGGATAACCATATCCTGGTGACCGGCAGGAACGAGAACGCACTCAGGGAGATCCTTGAGTCGGATCCTGACGGCAATATATCGTATCTCTGTATGGATCTGAATAATATTGAGGAGAATGCGCGACAGGTGAAGAATGATGTTTTCAACCATTTCAGCAGGATCGATATCCTCATAAATAATGCAGGTGCCCTCATTGTGAAGGATTTCAAAGATATTTCAGACACCGAAGGAAGAATGATGATGAATGTCAATTTTTTCGGACCCGCCACGCTTATCAGGCTGTTACTGCCCCTTTTTGCACATGGTTCACATATTGTAAACATAGCCAGCATGGGCGGATTCCAGGGAAGCAGGAAATTCAGGGGCCTTTCTTATTACAGTTCATCCAAGGCGGCACTGGCTTGTCTTACTGAATGTCTTGCAGCAGAGCTGAGCGAAGCGGGTATCAGTGTAAACTGCCTGGCTCCCGGGGCGGTTCAGACTGAGATGTTCGAAAGAGCATTTCCCGGGCATAAAGCGCCTGTACAACCACGAGAAATGGCCAGGTATATTGCTGATTTTGCACTCAACGGAGGCAAATTTTACAATGGGAAAATATTGCCGGTGGCAATAAATGATCCGGCCTGAAACTGGTCTGCCTGGCAATCAGACCGGCCGTCAGTTCGTGGATAAACCTGCGACTTATTCGTAGATTTTGATCTCAATTTTTCCGTCGAGTGCAAGCAATCCGTTAAACGCCAGTGCCCTGATCTCATCCTCACCGGGATAAACAACTACGGTTGCTATAAATCCTGTCATCGATCTTATCCGCTCCACGTGTGATTGACTGTAAGCAAGACCACCTGTCAGAATGATGGCATCAACTTTGCCCTTCAGTACGGCAGCTGCCGCACCAATCTCTTTTCCGACCTGATATGCCAGTGCTTCACTGATAAGCATTGCTTTCTTATCTCCCTTATCCGCAGTTCTGCAAACCTCAATGAAGCTGTTGGTGCCAAGGTATGCAACCATCCCTCCCTTTCCGCTTATCATCGATTTAATTTCAGCCCATGTGTATTTTCCGCTGAAACAGAGATCAGCCAGCTGGCCTGAAGGAAGCCCTCCCGATCGCTCAGGGGAAAACGGACCATCGCCATGAAGGGCATTGTTGACATCGATGACCCTTCCTTTCCGGTGGATCCCGACGCTGATACCGCCTCCCATATGTGCTATGATCAGGTTCATCTCCTCATATTGCCTGCCCAGGGAAGCAGCATATGTGCGGGCCACTGCTTTCTGATTGAGAGCATGAAATATGGATATCCGCTCAATTGCGGGATGACCCGATATCCTTGCCACAGGTTCCATTTCATCCACAACCACCGGATCTACTATATAGGCCGATGCTGACGGTAGTGATGAGGCAATGTCATCAGCTATCAGCCCCCCGAGGTTGCTGGCATGTTGTCCCAGCAGACCCGCGGTAAGATCCTCAATCATTCTTTTATTTACTTTATAGATACCTGATTCAATGGGTTTTACCAGGCCTCCTCGTCCGACCACCACGACAATTTCACTTAAATTCCGGCATTTGGCAATCAGCTCTTTCATTATCAAATCCTTCCTGAAGCGTAACTGGTCAGTGATCTTCTGAAATCCCGAAAGTTTGGCGGCAGAATGCGTGAGATTCGATTCAAATACAAGATTTTCCTCTTCGAAAAGTGCAAATTTTGTGGATGTTGAGCCGGGATTGATCGCAAGGATAAGTCTTTTAGCCATTTAGATAGTTGTTACTTCGGTTGCGGTTCCTGCGGTGTGGAATGAAAGCATTCAAGCCATCAGGCAAGCGAGTGCAATGCAATAGAATTTCGATTTTTCAGATTCGCTCCTTGACATAACCACAACCGGTTTTTTTGTCCCCCTTACGATGCCGGCGAGCTCTCCCTGGGCAAAAAGCATCAGAGCTTTGTAGAACGGATTACACGATTCGAGAGAAGGAAAGAGCAGTATGTCGGCATCACCATCTACCGGGGTTTTAATTCCTTTGATCTCGACGCTTTTCTTGTCGCAGGCAAGGAACAGATCGACCGGGCCGTCCATGATACAGTCACCAAAGCGGCCTTCTGCTGCCATTTTGCACATCTTAACATAGTGGGATGAACTGGGAAAATGGCTGCCTCGTTTTTCGGTTGCGCTGATCAGGGCAATCTTTGGCTTTTCAATACCGAACTTCCCTGCCATTTCAATTGAATATTCAGTCATTGCAGTTTTCTGTGGAAGAGTCGGGAAAGGTATGACCGCAGGATCGGTAACAAAAAGAAGTTTATGGTAAGAAGGGATCTCTATAGCACAAACGTAAGTCAGGACTGCATCGGGCACCATCAGACCGTTTTCCTTATCAAGGACTGCCTGCAGGAACTTGTCGGTACCGACCAGCCCCTTCATAGCGATATCGGCCTTGCCCGTATTAGTCATATTTACAGCTTCCTTTGAAGCCGTTACCTCATTGAGACAATCAATTATCGTGAAAAGCTCCGGATCGATACCTGCCTTCCAGCAGATTGCGCGGATCTCTGTTGACTGACCTATCAGAATTGCCTCGGCGAAACCATAATTCACTGCTTTATGAATGGCACCTATGGTATGTGGATCCTGTGCCCATGCGACGGCAATGCGGTTCTTCCTGTGCTGCGAAAGCACCATTTCAACCATCTGGTTAAGTGATCTGATCATATCTCTCTATTTGCTTGCAGCTGCTGCTAAAAGTATGCTGTCGTACTTTGCCTGCTCGGAATCGGACCTTGATGTAAGCACAATAGGTACCAGCGCTCCCAGAATGATCGAAGCAACTTTTGCCTTGGCAAAGAAAACCAGCGATTTGTAAAGGACATTCCCCACCTCGATGTCGGGCATCAGCAACAGGTCGGTGTCGCCGGCAACCTCGCTCCTTATTCCCTTATGCCTTGCACTTTCGTAGCTTATCGCATTATCGAAGGCAAGCGGTCCGTCAATAATACAGTTCCTTATCTGGTCGCGCTGGTTCATCTTCGACAGAAGTGCGGCATCGAGCGTAGCCTCCATATTTTCGTTCACCATCTCGACAGCCCCGAGTACCGCTACTTTCGGCATCTCATAGCCGAGCCTTCTCAGAAATGCTACCGAGTTATTTACAATGGCGATCTTATCCTTCAGGTTCGGGGCAATATTCATAGCTACATCAGTCACAGCGATCAGCTTATGATACGTTTCAACCTCGAAAAGAGCGATATGTGACAGAAGATTGCCGGTCCTGAGCCCCCATTCCCTGTTCAGGACGCATTTCAGCATAGAGGAGGTACCTACCTTGCCTTTCATAAGAACATCAGCCTGCTTGCTGCTGATCATTTTTACAGCCATTTCCACAGCCATCTCCGTGTCGGGCTCATGGATTATCCTGATCCCCGTAAGATCGTAACCGTTTTCTACGGCGATGTTCTGGATCCCTTCCTTATCGCCGATAAAAACCGGCTCAATTATGTTATCTGCTGCTGCCCGGAGTACGGCTCCCATCGAATTCTGGTCCTGTGCCGCCGCCAGGACAAGTTTACGCCTGGGCTTACCGGCGACAATACCTTTAAGGTCGGAGAGACTTTTTAAAACCATATAGTCCAGATTCTTATTTTTGCTTAAACAGTCTGATGTTCTACAATGTATTTTGTATCAGATGCTATAACATACTCTTCATCGGTGGTTACACACATGACGGTGACCCTTGACTCAGGCTTTGATATTACCTTATCGAGGCATCTGACACCCTCATTTGCCTTGAAATCAAATTCAATGCCTAATGTCTGCATGTCGGAGCATATCATGGCTCTCATCTTGAAGTCATTCTCTCCCACTCCGCCGGTAAATACAAGCAGGTCGAGGCCGTTGAGGGCTGCTATGTACGATCCAATGAATACCTTCACCTTGTAAGCATACATGTTGAGGGCAAGAAGGGCTTTTTCGTTCCCTTCAGCTGCTGCAACCTCAAGGTCACGCATATCGGATGAAAGCTGGGAAATCCCTGCAACGCCGCTTTTCTTATTTATCAAATTGTTTACAGCGGTAACGTTAAGATGCTCCTTATCTGCAATATATATAAGAACACCCGGGTCAATTTCACCCGTACGGGTTCCCATGATCAATCCGTCGACAGGAGTAAAGCCCATAGATGTATCTATTGACTTTCCTCTCTGAATAGCTGTAATTGAAGCACCATTGCCCAGGTGACAAGTGATGATTTTGAGGTCTTCTATCTTCTTCCCCAGTAGCCTTGCAGCCTTGTTTGCGACGAATTTATGGCTTGTCCCGTGGTACCCGTACTTTCTTATTTTGTACTTCTCGTAATATTCATAAGGCAGAGCGTACATGTATGCATAGTCGGGCATGGTCTGATGGAATGATGTATCAAAAACAGCAACCTGCGGAACACCCGGTATCAGCTTTTCGACCGACAGAATACCCTTGAGGTTGGCGGGATTATGAAGAGGTGCAAGTTCACTGCACAGCTCAATCTGTTTTTTTACCTCATCGTCAATCAAAACACTCTCCTTATAGTTCTCACCGCCGTTCACTACCCGGTGGCCTACTGCTTTTATTTCCCTGACATCTTTGATAACACCGTGAACGGGATCGGTAAGGGCGGCCATTACCATGTTGATGCCAATTGTATGGTCAGGAACATCGCCGGTAATCTTGTAGGGATCCTTCCCAGTTGGCTTATGTGTAAGTATACTGTCATTCAAACCTATGCGTTCCAGAAGCCCCTTCGCAAGCATCTCACACCCGTGGGCCATATTGAACAATTGGTACTTGATCGAAGAGCTTCCGCAATTCAAAACTAGAATAATCATCTTTTAATAGCGCTTTATTTTCGTTTATCTCTCTATCTTTTTCCTGCAGCCTGGTTAGCGGCAATGGCGATCATGCTCACGATATCGCTTACCGAGCATCCGCGCGAAAGATCGTTGATCGGTGCTGCCATCCCCTGTAATATCGGGCCAATCGCCTCGGCATTTGCAAGCCTCTGGACCAGCTTGTAGGCAATATTCCCGCAGTTCAGGTCAGGGAAGATCAGAACATTAGCCTTGCCTGCAATTTTGCTTCCGGGAGCCTTCTTGAGGCCGATCGATTCAACCAGTGCTGCATCTCCCTGCAGCTCGCCATCGATCATCAGGTCAGGAGCCATCGCCCGGGCAATTTTAGTGGCACTGATCACCTTATCAACCATCTCGTGCTTTGCACTACCTTTTGTTGAGAAGCTCAAAAGGGCAATCCGGGGTTCAAAACCCGCAATTGCCCTTGCAGTGTGCGCCGTGGCAACCGCAATCTCGGCCAGCTCTTTATCGGTAGGGTTAGGGTGGACGGCACCGTCAGCAAATATCAGCACCCCGTCTTCACCGTATTTCTTTTCAGGAAGTATCATAATAAAGGCACCTGAGACGACCGAAATGCCCGGTGCTGTCTTTACATAATGGAATGCCGGACGAAGTACATCGCCTGTGGCATGATCTGCTCCCGATACTTCACCGTCGGCATCTCCGTTCTTTATCATCAACACTCCGAGGTAAAGAGGATCCTCTATCAGCTTTGATGCTTCCTCCACTGTCATCCCCTTGCTCCTGCGAAGCTCCACCATCATATCGATATAATGCTGCTTCTTTTCATGCGACAAGGGATTCACTACTTTTGCCTTTGCAATATTCGGGAGTCCGAGCTTCGAAGCATGTGCCCTTATCTCCTCAGGATCCCCGATCAGAATAATCTGCGCAAGACCCTCTGCGATGGCAATGTCGGCGGCCTTGATTGTCCTCTCCTCATAGCCCTCGGGAAGAACGATCCGTTTATTATATTTCCGTGCATTCAGTTTAATGCGATCTATTAATTCCATTATGTATCAGTTAATTAAGGTTTTCAGGGATTAAGGTTTAAATGTACGAAAAAAAAGTGCTATTAAACAATTTCGTCGGTCATGTTTATTCGATATTCCATTTTTTCATAAAAATGGGATCGGTCCGGCCAATTCTCAGGGCAGATGATCAAATCATTTTCTAAATTTGCGGATTTATAATCAGCACATGGATAGAGTCTTTCTCAGCGCGCAGCTTGACCAGTTGAAGAACAACCTCGACGGTGACCTCAGGTATGATCTGACAGCAAAGATAATGTATGCAACGGATGCATCCGACTATAAGGAGGAGCCGGTTGCAGTGGTATGGCCAAAGAATACGGGAGACATTACGAAAATACTTGCCTTCGCATCGTCAGTGAAGACAGGTGTGATCATGAGGGCAGGCGGCACATCTCTTGCAGGGCAGGTGGTCGGCTCAGGTATTATTGTCGATATTTCGAAGTACATGAACAGAATCCTCGAACTGAACAGGGAGGAGATGTGGGTGAGGGTTGAGCCCGGAGTGGTGCTTGACGAGCTTAACATGTACCTTAAGGGATACGGGTTGTTTTTCGGCCCTGAAACTTCGACTTCGAACAGATGTAACATGGGAGGAATGGTCGGCAATAATTCATGCGGCTTACATTCAGTAGTATATGGTTCAACCAGGGATCATACCCTTGAGCTCAGGACCATTCTCAGTGATGGAAGTGAAGCGGTTTTTGGTCAGGTGGATGAGGATACCTTTGAGAATAAATGCAGGCTGAATAACCTTGAAGGAAATATCTACCGGAATTTAAGGGAGATACTGACTGACCCCGCCAACAGAAAAAATATTGTTTCAGAATATCCCGATCCGGCAATCCCCAGGAGAAATACCGGCTATGCCCTCGATCTTCTCACCGATTGCGAAATATTTGACAAATCATCTGATAAGCCATTTAATATATGTAAGTTACTTGCCGGATCTGAAGGAACACTTGCGGTGACTACCGAGATTAAGCTTCACCTTGTTCCTCTTCCGCCAAAGTATAAGACTCTCGTCTGCATTCATCACCGTAAAAGGGAAGAAGCATTCCATGCAAATCTGATCGCTCTGAAATCGCGGCCTTCAGCAGTTGAACTTATGGACGACAGGATACTCGGTCTCACAAAGAACAACCTGAGCCAGAAGAATAACCGTTTCTTTCTTGTCGGAGAGCCGGGTGCTGTAACCATGGTGGAGTTTGCCAGGGATACTGAAGAGAAAGTTGAAAAGGTTACCCTGGAACTGATCGATGCCATGAAGGCTGAAGGTTACGGGTATGCTTATCCTGTTCTGCGCGGCACCAACATGGCTAAAGCGTGGGAACTTAGAAAAGCAGGTCTTGGCGTCCTGAGCAATATGAAGGGTGACCTGAGGCCTGTTTCGCTCGTTGAAGATACTGCAGTCAGGGTTGAAGATCTGCCTGCATATGTTGCGGATTTTGCAGCTATGCTTGCCAGGTACGGAAAGGATTCGGTATACCATGCACACATCGGATCGGGAGAATTGCACATCAGGCCGGTCCTCAACCTCAAGGATAAGGGAGATGTTGAACTTTTCAGGACGATCGGGCTGGAAACGGCAAAGCTTGTAAAAAAATATCGCGGATCACTTAGCGGCGAACACGGCGACGGAAGACTGAGAGGAGAATTCATTCCCGTTGTTCTTGGCGAATACAATTATGAGCTGCTTAAAAGGGTCAAGAGATGCTGGGACCCGGAGGGAATCCTCAACCCGCGTAAAATAGTCGACACACCGGCTATGAATACAAGTCTGCGATATAAGCCCGGAACAGTCACGCGGGATATCGGGACTATTTATGACTTTTCATCAACCGGCGGCCTGGTAAGGGCTGCAGAGAAATGCAACGGAACAGGCGACTGCAGGAAATCTGTGAAGATCGGAGGCACTATGTGTCCCAGCTTCATGGCAACTATGGACGAGGATAAGTGCACCAGGGCAAGGGCCAATATCCTTCGCGAGTTCCTGAGCGGGGAAGGATCTGACCCATGGGATCATAAGGAGATCTACGATATTCTCGATCTCTGCCTGGGCTGCAAGGGTTGCAAAGCCGAATGCCCCTCAGGCGTTGATATTGCCAAGCTTAAATCGGAATTCCTGCAACACTGGTACGATCAGCATGGGGTATCCTTAAGAACCCTCCTGATTGCCTATATTACAAGTTTCAACAGTCTCGGGTCGCTTGTCCCGGGTTTTTATAATTTCATCCTTAAAAACAAGGCCTTTTCGGGGCTTCTCAAGAAGAGTGTCGGATTTGCCGCGGAAAGGACAATACCGCTGGTTTACAGAACAAGCCTGAGGAAATGGGCCGGAAAAAATCTTCACCGGATCAATCCTCCTGAACCGGCAGGTACTGTATGTTTATTCATTGATGAATTCACAAATTACAATGACACTGAAGCAGGCATTGCAGCAATAAAACTGCTGACAGGTCTGAATTATGCGGTTATGATTGTTAAGCATGATCTGAGCGGCAGGACATTCATGTCAAAAGGGGTCATAAGGAAGGCAAAGAAAATTGTAATAAATAATATAAGATCGCTGTCGGGGATTATAAGCGATAAACTTCCTCTGGTTGGAGTCGAACCATCGGCTATCCTCGGGTTCAGGGATGAATACCCCGAGCTTGCAGGCGCGGAATTAATTGAAAAAGCGAGACGAATTGCCGCAAACAGCTATCTGATAGATGAATTCATATCAAGGGAGTTCGGAGCCGGAAGGATCAAACAGGAATCCTTCACTGATGAGAGCCGTGAAATACTTCTTCATGCACACTGCCAGCAGAAAGCAATTGCCTCATCAGCGTGCAGCATTGAAATGCTTTCGATCCCGAAAAACTACCATGTTACTGAAATTCCATCGGGGTGTTGCGGGATGGCCGGATCGTTCGGCTATGAAAAGGAACATTTTGAATTATCAAATAAGGTAGGCGAGCTTGTGCTTTTCCCCGAAGTGCGGAAGGCGTCGGAAGCCACAGTAATTGCCGCTCCCGGGACAAGCTGCAGGCATCATATAAAGGATGGCACAGGAAGAAAGGCAAGGCATCCTGTCGAAATTCTTTATGAAGCTCTGAAAAAATAGGGTCTGTCCTCTCCTTTTTACTCTATTGAGAATTTATCAGCATCCCGCCAGACCGGGAACTTTTCTCTGAACCTGTTTAATTCATCAGCACTTATCTCGCTGTATAAGATCATCTCAGCATTCTTATCAGCTGAAGCAATAATCTCTCCCCGCGGATCGGCGATCATTGAATCACCACAGTATCTGATGCCGGTCCCGTCGGTCCCGATCCGGTTTACCCCGGCAACATAGCACAGGTTTTCGATGGCCCTTGCCTTCAGCAATGTTATCCAGACCTCCCTCCTGCTTTCAGGCCAGTTTGCCGAGTTGATAAGAAGGTCATAATCGTTCCTGTTCCTGCTCCAGACCGGAAAACGAAGGTCGTAGCATATCCCCGGACAGATCCTGAGATCCCTGAAGTTGAAAACTATGCGATCTTTTCCCCTTGTAAAAAGATTGTTTTCACCCCCCGGACTGAAAAGATGGCGTTTATTGTAACTCCAGGACTCTCCTTCGGGAGAAATAAAGATCCACCTGTTGAAAAATTGCATGTTCTCTTCAACAATATAACTGCCGCATATGCCCGAACCGGTCTTTGCCGCAGTGTTTTTCATCCAGGTATGGGTAAGGGAGAATGGCGGTTCGGAGAGTCGGGCAGGATTCATTGAGAAACCGGTATTGAACATTTCGGGAAGAATGATTATGTCGGTCCCCGGTCGAATGGTCCCGATTATCTCCCCCGTCTTCCTCAGATTTTCCTGTTTATCTTCCCATACAATGTCGTTCTGGATCAGTGCAAGTTTCATAATTAACAGGCCTCAGCATCGGTTCTGATACAATATGTACATATATCAATTAAGAGGTGGTCAATATTATTACGGTGTAGCGCAATTATGAGGTAGCACCGGTCTGACAGAAACTTACAGCTTATTTTCCTGCCGACAGTGAGCTGTAATAATCGGAAAGAATCGTATTGATGAGCGGCTTATAATAAAGCCAGAAGAATCTTCTTGTATCATCCGGCCTGTCAGAGTACAGAATCCCTTTCAGCTTATCAAATCCTTTGAACCGGGAGGTAAAATAAGAAACCTTATTTGTTGCAAAATCACCAGAGAAGTAATAAATTCTCTGGCTTACAGGTTCCTGAATGACTGCCGGGAAATTATTTACAAGTTGTTTTCCGGCCAGGACTGAATCGCCGATAGCCGTTGTTTCAAGCTGGAACTTTGAGATGACTTTACTCTGAAGCGGATCGATTATATCGAACCAGTTGGCGAATGCTACCGATTCAGGGACACCGAATTTGGTGCAATTCTCTGCAGTGGTCACTATTTTCGGCAAAGCATTTTTCAGTTGTTTCCCCTCTTCAAGAACAATTATGTTCTTTTCGGTAAGAAGAACAATGCCAGGGTTTTTAAATGTCCATGGCTTTGCGTGTTCCTTCCTGTACATTGCGGTCATCCAGATCGGAAAGTCCTTTGAAGTGCTGTCGAGATGTTCAAAGTATTTGCCGGTCCACCCTGAGAATGCGATACCGAGTTTTTCCTGTGTTCTGAATGATTCGAATGCCGGTGTCGGAAAGTCAAGCGTATTATATTCAAGGATTATCAGCTTATTCCTGTTTTTCATCTCATTGATAAGCAGATAATCATTATTTGTAAGACCTCCGTCAATTTTCCTCGATTTCCTGCTCTTGTTCACACCGGTATACCAGTCGTTGAAGAAAACACCGTAAGTATCGGTAAAATAGACGGCATCTGCCTTTGCAGGAAGGTCCATCATTTCGGTGAGGCGGTATTCTTTTGTTGTATAGCCCTTCTCCCTGACCGGCCTTGTCGGATAAAATCCGTAATAATCCTTTCTGAAGGAATAGCTCCCTTCATTACCCTTCTTTACGAATCTCTCATTTGTAAGGACCCAGTCAAATGACTTGTGTTTCAGACGTTCAACAGTAGGAACAGTCTTATCCAGAATAACAATGTCCATGGGCTTTTTCTCCTGGGCAGTCCAACGGATGAAGTCGATCGCAGGAAGGATCAGAATTAATATCAGGACGATGATTGTTATCAGG
>JBAVOD010000479.1:0-8948 GCA_049691735.1 Bacteroidales bacterium | reverse complement strand
GTTTCCAGAAGCAGGTACTCTTTGGCAGTCAGATCAATTTTCTTTTGTGCGCGCGTAACTGTTTTTGTAATCATATTCATTTCAAGGTCAGCTATGCTTAATTTCTCATCAGGAAGGATCTTATTTGTCCGTTTTAGAAACACATTTATACGGGCCAATAATTCCCTGAAATCGAAGGGCTTTACAACATAATCATCAGCCCCCGCTTCAAAGCCTGATAATTTATTTTCGGCCGTGCTGAAAGCGGTCAGCATTATGACAGGTATGTTACTGTTCGTTCTACGTATTTCCCTGCACAGATCATATCCGTTGATCAGCGGGAGATTAATATCGAGTATTATAAGGTTATATATATTCCGTTCAGCCAGTTGCCTGCCAATATATCCGTCATATGCAATATCGGTAAGGAAACCCGATTCTTCGAGCTGTTTTTTTAATATTTCGGCAAGCCTCCGCTCATCCTCAATGATCAATATGTTAATGCCTTCCTCCATGTTCCTGCATTTGTACAAAATTAACATTAGGAAAAGAAGAAATCACTCTAATCAGCATCTAATAATTTTCTAATCAGATTTTAATTATGCAAACCGGGAATCATAAATAGTTTTATACCTGTTTAATTAACCACAAAAGTTATTCGGTATGAAATTTCCAAAAATATCAAACGGATTTAAGGTTTTCCTGGTCTGGATAACGGTTATTGCCCTGATGATACTTGCGAAAGTATTCATCGTCAAATAATACGCAGGCACTTTGAATACCAGCAGTATAGGAAAAATTAATTAAATGTGAATCATTTGTTTACTTCAATACTTTGTTGTATTCAGGAGGCAGTTGTCATTGTGATTTTTGCAGGCAGCTGCCTTTTATTATGTTTCGAAAGAAGATTTGCATTTGTTGATTATTCAATAATACCAAAACTTGGTTAAAATGAGGGCTTTAGCGGGCATTCTAGCTTTCATGACGATAGTTTTAATCGGGATAATTATTTTACTTGGTGACTGGATAAAGAAGCGTAAAAGTAATTGACGGAGAATAAAAAATGCTGTTGAAGAACACCTGGATGCCTGATTATCAGCAAGTCCCTTTAATGGGCCGGTCACCCCAGGCGAATTTCAAAGAGGTTTTGACATAATCGCAAAAGACTCCGAAACAAACGTTTAAGAGAAGGCTGAAATTCCATTAATTTTGTAGCGCAAAACAATTTTTCATTAATTATGTTGATATTTGCAATCTTGTTAATAATTATTGATTTAATTATTATCTCATAATGTCAAAGCAAGGAACGATAAAAGGACAATGGGCAGATGGTAAAAACAGGATTAAATGTCAATTACCATTAATAATATTTAAAGAAGACAACAATATAATTACATATTGCCCGGCCTTGGACCTTAGTGGCTATGGTGCTGATGAAATTGAATCAAACAAGTCTTTCGAAGAGGTTTTATCCGAATACTTCACCTATACAGTTAATAAAAAAACCCTTGCTTCTGATCTAAAGAATCTGGGTTGGACCATTAGGAAAAATTTGAAGAAGCCCGCCATACCTCCTTCAATGGAAAAGCTACTTATGACAAACGCAGACTTTAGCAGGATATTTAATAATCACGACTTTCGTAAAACCCATAAAACATTCGATATTCCTGAATTGGTTTAATGGCAAGGGCAGTAAAAAATGTTTCTTTAAATGCGTTTCGAGCCTTTCTTACTTTCAATGGTTTAAAGCAAATTAGGTCACGGGGTGGACATGAAACGTGGTGCGGTAGTAACTTAACCAGGCCAGTAGTTTTACAATCTCACATCGACCCAATTCCATTGTTTATAATAAAAAACAACCTTCGGACTATGGGATTAAAAATAAAGGATCTCAGAGATTTCTTGGAAAGTAAATAAGATGAAAAAGCTTTTAAGTATTCTGGCAATAGTAGTTTGCCTGTTGTTAATAATCATAATCACTAAGACAATTGTATTCAAATCAGTTCAGACCGGAGAAGAAACCGCCCCGATCCCTGTTTTCGGAAATGAAAGCGTTCTCCATCTATCTGAAGCTGTAAGGTTTCCCACAATTTCATATTCAGCCGGATCTCCTATCGATACCGTTGCATTTACAGGATTTGAAAATTTTCTTTCAGAAGCCTACCCAATGGTGCATTCAAAATTGAAGAAGGAGGTATTTTCAGGGTTCAGCCTTTTATACACATGGGAAGGGAAAAACAGAAATCTGAAGCCAGTAATCCTTACGGCACATCTGGATGTTGTGCCTGCCGGTGAAACCGGCTCCTGGACTAATCCACCATTCTCCGGGGTAAATGATGGTGCCTTTATCTGGGGAAGAGGAACTCTTGATGATAAGGCTTCACTGATATCAATTATGGAGTCTGTTGAGAAACTTCTTTCTGAAAATTATCAGCCCGAGAGAACAATTTACCTTGCGTTTGGACACGATGAAGAAATCCTCGGACAAAGGGGAGCAGCGGTTATTGCTGCTACTCTTAAGGAAAGAGGAGTGGATGCGGAATTTGTAATTGATGAGGGATATGCTGTAACTATCGGAATGGTACCTATGATAAGCAAGCCTGTTGCTCTTGTAGGGATCTCTGAGAAGGGTTATTTGTCTGTAAACATGACAGTTGAGATGGAGGGAGGCCATCCTGCCTATCCTGCAAAAGAGTCAGCCATAACTATCCTGAGTAAGGCAGTGGACAATATTGTAAGTAATCAAATGAAAACCAATATTTCAGAGCCAGTTAATGAATTCATCAGCTATATAGGTCCGGAGATGCCGTTTTATGCGCGGGCAATTTTTGCAAATAAATGGCTCTTTAAAGGCCTTATCTTAAATATTTATGAGGGAGGCAGGAGCTCAAATGCTCTTGTCCGGACAACAACGGCACCCACAATTTTCAATGCAGGCATGAAGGACAATGTTATTCCTTCCAAAGCCGAGGCTGTGGTTAACTTCCGAATACTGCCTGGTGAAACTTCAGATAATGTAATAGCCCATTTAAAAAAAACTATAGGAGACGACAGGGTTAAGATTATTAAGCTTGAGGGATTCAGGGAACCGGCTGTTGTCTCTCCGGTTGATGTTCCCGGTTTTCGGATTATCAATAAAACCATAAGGCAGGTTTACCCTGAAGCGATAGTTGCTCCGACAATGATGCTTGCTGCCTCTGATAGCAGGAAGTATAATGAAATAAGTAAGAACATATACAATTTTGCTCCAATCATTGTCAACCAGGAAGATCTGGCCAGAACTCATGGATTAAATGAAAGAAACAAAATTGAAGATTTCAAAAGGGGTATAGGTTTTTACTACCTGCTGATAATAAACTGCGATAAGTGATAAGGGAGGTAAGCCTGTTGTCTTTGTTACTTAAAACTGGATCAGTGTATCCAGTTGTGTACTCAAACAAAAAAGCAGTTGCGATTTGTATTTTCACAACTGCTTGATTTTCATCGTAGCGAGACCGGGAATTGAACCCGGGACCTCATGATTATGAATCATGCGCTCTAACCAACTGAGCTATCTCGCCCTGGATGTAAGAAATATTTGTCCGGCACGCTGAAAATGCTTTGCTGTAAACACTTTATGATCGTGCCTTAAGTCACATTTTGCGGGGGCAAATATAAACAGATAATGCCGAAAATCCAATATGGCATTTTCATTTAATAATTTTTAGTATATTGCAGAATAGTAACGTTTAAACCCGGTCCATTACCATGCGGTTGAAATACGAACTGGAATATAATCTGAACTGTTCGTCGAAGGTTCTCTTCTCACGACTCAGCACTCCCGAGGGGCTAAGCGAATGGTTCGCCGATGACGTTACTGTCGAAGGTGACCTGTTCACGTTCAGGTGGAATAAGACTGAGTTGCGGGCCCGCCTCACGGCAATGAAGGAAAATAAAATTGTGCGGTTCGAGTGGAAAGATGGCAACGGTGACGGAGAATCAAATTTTTTCGAGTTCAGGCTGAATACCCATGACCTTACAGGCGATCTGGCCCTGATGATCACCGATTTCGCGGAACCCGACGAGAAGGAGGATGCTATATATCTGTGGGATTCACAGATATCGGACCTGAAAAGGATCCTGGGAATTTAGCAGAAGTCTCCCTGCCGGCTAAGCCTCATACAGACCGGCGAAACAATAAAGACCCTTCCGCTTTAAAGAGCCTCCGTTAAATTACATCTTAACCAAAAATCCCGTAGCTTTGCAGATTGAAAAATTAAGGGTTGTGAAGAAGCTCGATAAATTTGTTCTCAAGTCATTCATAGGACCGCTTGTTCTTACATTTTTCATTGTGCTTATAATACTTATCCTGCAGTTCCTCTGGATGTATGTCGACGAACTTGCCGGAAAAGGGCTCGATGTCAAAGTTGTTTCCGAACTGCTGTTCCAGTTCTCCCTTTCCTTTGTTCCCATGGCTCTGCCTCTCGCAATACTTCTTGCTGCATTGATGACTTTCGGCAATATGGGCGAATACAGCGAGCTGACCGCCCTTAAATCATCAGGTATACCGCTTGGACGCATAATGAAGCCCCTGATCGTCCTGATGGTCTTCCTGTGCGTGATCTCATTCCTGTTCTCGAACTACGTCCTTCCCTATTCAAACCGGCAGGCAAGAACACTCCTCTACGATATCCGGAAAAAACGGCCCGATATCAACCTGCAGGCCGGTACCTTCAATAACGATATCGACGGATTCAGTATAAAGGTTACCTCAAAGGATCCTGCTACCAACCGCCTCAATAAAATTTTTATATACGACCAGCGTGATAACAGGGGCAACGTGTCGGTAACTTATGCCGATTCAGGTTACATGAGGGTGTCGCACGATGAGACCGCAATGTCGATGGTACTTTATAACGGTTACTCATATAACGACCTGCCTGAGAAATCAGAACCATCGGGGGCTTCAAAATACCCGTTCAGAAAGGATTATTTCAAGGAGGAGACCCTGGTCGTTCCCCTATCGGGATTTGACCTGGAGAGGACCGAAATTGATCTCTTCAAATCAAATTCCGCGATGAAGAACATTTCGCAGCTTACTCATGATATTGATTCACTGAACAAAAAATACACAAACAGGCTTGATGTCGTTTTTAAGGAATTTAACAGCTCCCTTCTTTATACCGAAGCGAACAACGCAGAAAAAGGACCGGGAAATGATCCGTCACAAACTGCTTCAAGGGCCTATTTCAATGTAAAAGCCACATTTGATTCCCTTCCGGTACTGGAGAAAAAGGCCGTCCTGGTAAAAGCCCTGGCGGACCTTAAAGCGGCATCGAATTTCCTTACAACGCAGAAGGAATCGCTTCACAACGAGGTCAAATTCATAAAAGGCTACGAGATAGACTGGAACAAGAAATTTACATATTCTATCGCCTGTCTGGTCTTTTTCTTTATCGGAGCACCTCTGGGAGCAATTATCAGAAAAGGCGGACTGGGTACACCTGCAGTGATATCAATACTGTTTTTCGTGATCTGGTACGTCGTATCAATTTCAGGCGAGAAGTTCGTCGAAGAGGATATTGTGAGCACTATCGCCGGAATGTGGGCTTCGACATACCTGCTGCTGCCCATCGGTCTGTTCCTGACTTATAAAGCGTCTACCGATTCTGTAATAATGAACATGGATACTTACATTACATTCCTTAGAAAGATAAAGGACTACCTGTACAGGATAATAATCCTCGGGATACGTCATCCAGCTTTTGAAGGACAATAAAATGATACAATTATGCAAATAACAGAGCTAAATACGATTGAAGAAGCAATTGAAGAAATAAGAAAGGGAAAACTTCTTATCGTCGTTGACGATGAGGACAGGGAGAATGAAGGGGACTTCATCTGTTCAGCTGAGCTTATTACACCTGAAATAGTGAATTTCATGGCAACACACGGAAGAGGCCTGATATGTGCCGCCCTTCCTGAGAAGAGATGCGAGGAGCTGGAGCTTGACCTGATGGTGGGCAACAACACATCGCTGCATGAGACCCAGTTTACCGTCTCGGTCGATCTTTTAAGCGATGAGACAACTACCGGCGTGTCGGCAAAGGACAGGGCGCTTACGATAAAAGCGCTTGTAAATCCTTTAACTAAACCAACAGACCTTGGCCGGCCCGGGCATATATTTCCGCTTAAGGCTAAAACAAAGGGGGTCCTGAGGAGAGCCGGCCATACCGAAGCTGTGACGGACCTGACAAGAATGGCAGGACTGCAGCCGGGAGGAGCACTGGTGGAGATAATGAATGACGACGGTTCAATGGCAAGGCTGCCCGACCTAATGCAGATCAGGGAGAAGTACGGTATCAAAATAATCGCGATACGCGATCTGATAAAATACACACTGGAGAGAGATACTATAATCGAAAAGGGTGACCAGGTAAACCTTCCTACCGAATTCGGTGAATTTGAATTCATTCCTTTCAGACAGACCAGCAACGGGCTTGAGCATGCAGCACTTGTTAAAGGAAGCTGGACCAGGGATGAGCCCGTTCTTGTACGACTCCATTCATCGTGCTTCACAGGCGATATCTTTGGCTCGCTGAGGTGCGATTGCGGGGCACAGCTTCACAAAGCCATGCAAATGGTTGAAAAGGAGGGCAAAGGAGTTGTGATTTACCTGAGCCAGGAAGGAAGAGGTATTGGTCTGTTCAACAAAATAAAAGCATACAAGCTCCAGGACGAGGGGATGGACACCGTTCAGGCAAATCTGAAGCTCGGTTTTGGTGAAGATGAAAGGGATTACGGTGTGGGCGCCAGCATTATGAGGGAACTGGGCCTTGGCAAGGTACGGCTTGTCTCAAATAACCCGGTCAAGAGGGCTGGCCTCGAAGGTTACGGGATCAGGATCGTTGAAACGATACCTCTCGAGATCCCTTCAAATCCCTTCAACGAATTTTATCTGAGAACAAAAGCAGATAAAATGGGTCATAATCTTTCATGTATCAAGCACATGGTAAAGGATTGATTTGATGTGTCCTTTTTGTGTGATATAAAAGTCATTCCAAAATGAAAAGTCCCGCGATTGTATTTCTGGGCACACCGGAATTTGCGGTAGCCTCGCTTGGATCGCTTCTTATGAACGGCTACAATGTTGTAAGTGTGGTCACAGCACCGGACAAACCTGCAGGCCGGGGAATGGTCGTTTCCAAATCGCCTGTGAAGAAATTCGCGGAATCACATTATCTTTCTGTCCTTCAGCCTGAGGACCTGAAAAGTCCTGTTTTTATTGAGCGTCTCAGACGACTGAATGCAGATATATTTGTGGTCGTGGGTTTCAGGATGCTCCCCGAAGAGCTCTGGAAGATCCCGTCAAAGGCAACATTTAACCTCCATGCTTCCCTCCTGCCCCAGTACCGCGGGGCAGCACCAATAAATCGTGTGATAATCAACGGTGAAACGATTACGGGAGTTACTACCTTTCTGATAGACGAGAAGATCGATACAGGGAATATACTCTTCCGCGAAGAAGTCCCGGTTTTCCCGTTTGAAAATGCCGGCGATCTCCATGATAAGCTCATGAAGCACGGAGCCAGGCTCGTCATCAGGACTATCGATGAGATAGTCGGGAACCGCGTCCGCCCCCGGTCCCAGTCGGAATTCATGCTTCCCGGAGAGATACTTAAGCCAGCGCCCAAAATATTCCCAAAAGACTGCATTATCGATTGGGAAAATGAACCCGTCAGCATACACAATCTTATCCGGGGACTTGCACCAAGTCCAGGAGCAAGATCATCCTTAAGCAACGGGCAGCAGACACTGACATACAAGATCTTTGAAAGTGCAGCAGAGACTGCAGTGCATGAGTACAAGCCAGGCCAGGTAATCTCCGACGGGAAGAGTTATCTTAAGGTAGCATGCCGGGGCGGATTCGTGAAGATCCTCAATCTGCAGCTTGAGGGCAAAACAAGGATGGAAAGCGAGGAGTTCCTGCGCGGATTCAGGATCGCAGATTATTCAGGGTATATCAGTTCAGGGGCCTGATCTCCCTCAGCCAGATCTTCTGGCCGGCTGCCGGGCTGGTCGCATCACTCATTCTGTTCAGTTCCAGAAGGCTGGAAAGTCTGATCCCGTATTTCTGCGAAACGGAATACATCGATTCACCTTCGGTAACAGTATGGTATTCCTTTCCCGGCTCAGCTTTATCACGTTTAGGCTGGAGATAAAGAATCTGGCCCGGAACCGGCCTGAAATCTTCATTTAGCTCATTATATCTTGGAAGTTCCCATTTCAGCAGCTGAAAGTCATTTTCAAGCTTTTCCCTCGAATCACCATCTTTAACAATTATATACTGAAGCTTATTGTTTTCCATCACCCTGGGCACCCTGGCCATAACAGCGCCAAAGGTGATCGCCCCTTCCTGTGCAGGAGGCTCCACTGCTGTTCCGGGTTTAGCGGCAGGCTGATTCGCCTTTGCCTGGGTTTTTCCGATCTGGCGGGCAACTGAAGCCGAATAGCCGCGGTCGTATTTATAAAGCTCATTCTCCTCAATCTTCCTTATCAGAAGGTTGGCATATTCAGGGTTCGTGGCATAACCTGCTTTCTTTAATCCGTGAGCCCACGATTTAAAATCGCCCGGGTCAAGGTCGAACAGGAACTCATACCTCGATCCCGACCTGAGAAAATCCGAATGGTCATAGAATGAATCCTCAGGCCTTTTGTACTTTCTGAAGCACTCGTTCCGTCTGTCATCATGCTGTGAGATGGTCGGTCCTTTCCAGTCGTTATGGCATTTGATGCCAAAGTGGTTGTTCCCCAGCTTTGCAAGGGAGCTTCTTCCGTAGTCCGACTCGAGCATTCCCTGCGCCAGAGTTATGCTTGCCGGCACTCCGCTCCTTTTCATCTCGCTCATGGCCAGATCGCTGTATGCATTGATATAGTCATCAGCCATTGCTGCAGAAGAGGTCCGGGGCATGGTAGCCGCAGGCCTGGAT
>JBAVOD010000478.1:0-3008 GCA_049691735.1 Bacteroidales bacterium | reverse complement strand
CCTTAAGAATGAGGCTTTTTAAGCTCCGCCGAATAAGGAATTCCCACTTATGTCAAACGAATGTCTGACTTTATACCATCCCCGGTTACGTTCGTCAAAATTTCAAATTTTGCTAAACAAACCGGTTGTTATTGAAGCATCCTCAGACATTTCGGCTCTTTCCCGGCCTTTGTGACAGAAAATTCTTCTTTTCTTTGCCACGACGGTAAAAAAGATTAGTTTTGAAAGAACCTGCATAATTTTATTAATTGAATGTTTTTATGGCAACTACCGGCTCTGCAGCAGCTATCAGCAGGAAAGAATATGTCTTTTCAATTACGATCATCGGCCTGTTCTTTTTCATTTTCGGGTTTGTTACCTGGCTTAACGGCATCCTTATCCCGTTTTTGAGGACCGCATGTGAGCTGAATGATTTTGAGGCATATTTCGTGACATTCGCCTTTTACATTTCCTACTTTGTGATGGCCCTTCCTTCATCAGCGGTACTTAAGAAAACAGGATTCAAGAACGGAATGTCGGTCGGATTATGGATCATGGCCCTGGGTTCGCTCGTATTTGTGCCTGCATCAATGACCAGGACCTACGGGCTGTTCCTTACGGGTCTGTTCATAATGGGAACAGGTCTTGCACTTCTTCAGACAGCTTCAAATCCGTACATAACTATCATAGGTCCGCGCGAAAGCGCCGCAAAGAGAATCAGCATCATGGGTATCTGCAATAAATTCGCAGGTGCCATCGCTCCCATTATCCTGGCAAGCATAATCCTGAAGGATTCAGCTGCCCTTGAAGTCCAGCTTTCCCAGGCTGCAGATTCAGCCAGCCGCATGACCATACTTGACGAGCTTGCACGGAGGGTTATCATGCCATATATTGTAATGGCCGTTGTACTTGTCCTTCTTGGTTTGCTTCTGCGATATGCTCATCTCCCCGAGGTGGATACGGATGCTGAAGAGGAGAGTGTCGGCGAAGCCAATCTGAAAAAAACAAGTATCTGGCAGTTCCCTCACCTCCTTCTGGGCGTTGTGGCCCTTTTCTGCTATGTAGGCGTTGAGGTCATAGCCGGCGATACCATCATCAGGTATGGACAGTCACTTAACATTCCTATGGAGTCGGCCAAGTACTATACCTCTCTTACACTGCTGTCAATGATCATCGGTTATCTCCTCGGCATCATACTTATTCCCAAATACATGAAACAGGGAACCGCCCTCAGGATCTGCACCGTCCTTGGTGTAATATTCTCTCTGGGCGCCATTCTTACTCCTGCCGGAACAGTATTCACGGTTCCCTTTGTCGATATGGTCACTTTCAGGCCTCTTCAGCTTTTACTGCCGCTCACAGTCCTTTTTGTTGCACTGCTTGGACTGGCAAATGCCCTGGTCTGGCCTGCCATGTGGCCGCTGGCACTTGACGGACTCGGCAAATACACAAAGACCGCCTCTGCAATGCTCATTATGGCAATTGCAGGAGGTGCCCTGCTCCCGCTTACCTACGGAAAACTTGCAGTATCGTTCAACACCCAGACGGCATACTGGATCTGCGTTCCCGCGTATTTAGTCATAATGTACTATGCATTCATCGGATACAAGGCAGGGAAAAAAGTATGACTTATGACCTGAAAAAAATATTCGCCATGTTCCTGACCGATGGGACATTTGAATCTGCCGTACAAGTTGGCAACGGACATATTCACGATACGTTCAGGATCAATACTGCCGGAAGCGTGAAGGATGATTACATAATCCAGCGGCTTAACAACAAAGTTTTCCGCAATATACCGGAATTGCAGGAAAACATCGAACTGGTAACAGGGCACATGATCCGGAAGCTGTCGGAGATACCTGGCTCCGATCTGAAGAGGGAATGCCTGAACCCGGTCTATGCAGGTAACGGGAAAAGCTTTATTGTGGATGAGGAAGGGAATTACTGGAGGATGTATATTTACATCCGCGATCATCGCTCCTATGAGATTGTCGATTCACCGGCAAAAGCGTTCGAAGGCGGCAGGGTTATCGGCAGGTTTCAGGCGATGCTCGCAGATCTGCCGGGCAAACCTCTCCATGAAACAATCCCCTGTTTCCATGATGTTGAAAAAAGGCTCGCGACATTTGAGCAAGTGGTTGAAGCCGACAGCATGAAAAGGGTTAAGACATCGTCGGGTGAGATCGATTTTATCCGCAGAAGGGCAGACGAAATGAAAGTCATCCTCAGGCTCGGAAGAGAGGGAAAGATCCCTCTCAGGATAACCCATAACGATACCAAATTCAATAATATCCTCCTTGACACACATGACAGGGCCCTGTGCCTCATCGATCTCGATACCGTCATGCCCGGTTATGTTCATTATGATTTCGGTGATGCTATAAGGACCGGAGCGAATGTGGCTGAGGAAGATGAGAAGGATCTTTCAAAGGTCAGGATGGATATCGGACTTTTTGAGGCATTTGCAGGAGGTTACCTTTCCGAAGCAGGGGATACCCTCAATCCGGTTGAGATAGAATGGCTGGCTTTTGCCCCCCGGTTGATAACATATATTATGGGATTAAGGTTCCTGACTGACTATCTCGATGGAGACAACTATTTCAAGATCCGGCATGAATACCATAACCTTCAGAGGGCAAGATCGCAGCTTAGGCTGGTTGAGAGCATGGAGGAACAATACCCGTTGATGAAGAAGATAATTGGAAATCTGACCTGACGTGATTGAAACAAATATCCGCAATTGATATGCGAAAACAATATTCTGATTTACAATGGAATAGTGAGGAGCTGGAATTCCTCAGAAGGTTTGATACCCCAAATTCCATACAGGTATACCTTGATTCGATAAAATACAATCCGGACTACGGGTGCAGATCCCCCCGCTGGGTAATAAGGAAAAGCTCGGCACATTGTTTTGAGGGCGCCCTGTTTGCGGCAGCGGTTCTTAATTACCTGGGATACAGGCCGGAGATAGTGGATATGAGGGCATTCAACGACGATGACCATGTAATTGCAGTATTCAGGGA
>JBAVOD010000477.1:0-3982 GCA_049691735.1 Bacteroidales bacterium | reverse complement strand
GGAGCAAAACAATTGGAACGGATTTCTCTGGCTTCGTGAACGGAGAGTTAAAATCAAGAACACTTAAAAACTACTCAAACCCCTGTACATCAGCAATGTTTTACATAAGAAACTAGCCAAAGTCAAGTGCGCAGCTTTTCAGCTGCGCCGGCAGCCTCTTCACGAATAACCTGAGCCCTGGCTTCCGCCTCCCGGATGACCCTGTCGGCCTGAACCGAGGCTTCATCCAGCGCCTTCTCCTTTGCCTCCCCGACAGTTGCTTTGACCGTTTCCTTTACAGTTTGCCCTGCCGTGCCTGTTGTTTCAGGAGCATTGCTGCCGAAGAACGGGCTGATCTTCGGGCTCCTGAATGTACCTGTAATCTTCAGGTTGATCTTCATGATTTCGGCAGGCTTTATCTTGATCCCGAAAGCAGATGCCTGGGCCGAAAGATTATCGATCAGGGAGTTTACCGAGGAGCCAAGGTCCGATCGCGGTATCTCTGTCTTCACTATGTAGTTAATGGTCTGGTCGAGCCCCTGGTCGCCGCTTATGTTCATCTTCACATTGCCGATCCTGGCGTCGAAGGGACTGACGTACACCCGTCCGTCATTAATTTTAAAGCTGACGTTCAGATCCTTGAATGTATTGGTGAAATTGTCGCCCAGTTTGAGAAGGTTCTTCATTTCGTTATAGACTTTTGAATTAACAAGGGTGATCTCACTTGATTGCAGGTTCCCGGCCCCGTTTATTGTGCTTATCACGGGCATCAGGTTCCTGCCAAGCAGGCTGGAGTACGAAAATTTTACCGCTACCTTTCCGTCAAGGCCATTGGCAGTAGGTGCGAGCTGCCTGATCGTATTGAATGTGTTGAAGGCATCTTTGATCCCCAGGTTGCTGACATCCAGGTCAGCCTTCACAGATGGTTTAAGCGAATCGCGGGTGTCATAACCGGCATTCATTGTCATTGACCCTCCGAGGAGGTTCATCCCGGTCTGCTTCATGCTTAACACACCATTATTCACAATAATATGACCATGCACATTGGTGAACTTAATCGTGTTGTAAATGAACTGATCGATAAGGGCATTGAAGTCAAAGTTTACATTCTCAGGCACTTTTACGACAGCAAGTGAAGTGGTGTCCTCAATCGCAGCAGTGTCGACCGCAATCTTCGACATAATATCGCCGAGGTCAACAAGCTGTGAGTGAAGTTCAAGGTTCCCTTTTAACAGTTCATTTTTAAAGATGTATGGAATATAGTTCTCAAGACGGCCGTTAAGGGAGAAATCGCTCTTATCCCCTATTTTAAGGCTGGCATTGGTAAGACTGGCATAGGCCGGCGTGAACTCCAGTCCGGCTCTTGCAATACTGATTGCCGGGTAGCCTGTCATTAAAACGACCAGATTGCTCACATCAAGGTTTCCTGCTGCCCTGAAACGGTCGTATTGTTCCTTTTCGATCATGGACATTTTTCCCGACATACTGACAGAGGCGTTGATCAATCCTGAAAGGCTTATGCTGTCGAGAGGAACTGCACGGGAAAGGGCTGCCAGATCGAGTTTTCCTTTCATGGTCCCGTCAAAATCCGGATCGCTCACAGGTGTTTTCAGCGCGAATTTCAGGTCGAACGGATTTCCGGCAAGCTCCATATGGAAGTTTTCCACATTTACAGTGGAACCGTCCATGTTTTTGCCGTCGACGAAAACCGACGATCGCAGGTTAATATCCTTTATCTGGTCGGGCAGCGAGGGATAGCTTATAAGCCCGTTGTCGACGTTAAGTGCAAGAGTTATATTGGGCATGGTACTGTCGGCATCGCTGTATACGCCCCTGGCCGAACCTGACAGGGTAAATTCACCCGATGCCTTAAGATCCTTAAAATCCTTCATGTATACGGCAGGAATGAGCGACAGCAGTGATTTGAATGAAGTTTCGTCAGTTTTGAAGGTCAGATCGGTCACGATATCATCGCCCGGCATTGCGACCATCCCGTCAAACTTCACCTTCATATCGTTAATCGTCAGATAGTTGTCGAGCAGATTGAATTTCATGCTGTCGAGGTTTGCCCGCAGGTTAATACCTGCTTCTGCCTTTGCCCTGTTGAGATATTTAACCCGTTCCATATCGAATGTGACTTCGCCGGCATCGATAAGCATTTGGAGGTTGGTTTCGGATGCAGTCATATCGCCCTTAAGTGTAAAATTTACCTTATCGAGAAGCGCATCCATGTCCGATTGCATGTCGGTATACGATACCGAGCTGTTGGTCACTTTTACTTTCTTAAGCAGTATCTTCATCGGGGCGGATGTGCCGGTCTCACTTGTTGTTTCGGACGTATCCTTCATTATGTCCCAGTTTGCGGAGCCATCTTTAAGTACCAGGGCATTTACCGCAGCATCGTTTATCAGCACCGATTTGACCTCATAACCCGATTTCGCGAAAAGGCTGGCAAGGTTGAAAGTCAGGCTTGCTGATCTGAATCCGGCGAGGGTATCGTTCTCAAACTTTCCGACACCTGTAACCGATACATTATCAAGCGAAAAAGTCAGGCTGGGAAAGTGCCTGAAGAATCCGAGCTTATAGTCGGTAAAGCTTACCCTGGCATTGACTGATCCGTTAATGACCTGTACCACTTTCTCCTTTATTTTGTCCCTGAAGATCACGGGAAGGGTAAAGAGGAGGATAAGGACGAGCAATATCAGACCCAGGACTGACTTCAACAATATGGCTGCTGTTTTTTTCATTTTATCACTTTTTGCTTCTGTTCGTGAACGACGGGGAGGACGCTATTATTTCATGTGACCTGCAAATTAGGAAAAAAATTGAAGACATGACTGAGTGTTGCGGGTTGCGAGGTTGCAAGGAGTCAAGAAGCACCTGCCTCCGCTAAAGCTACGGCAGACAAAGCAGGGCTCAGAGCACAGAGCTCTGGGCAAGAAGAAGCAGGGAGCAGGGGGCAAGAAGCACAGAGCTCCGGTCGCCGGTCGCCGGTCTTATTTGCTTTCAAAAAATTACTATATTTGCCTTCAGCTTACAAAACGGACCTGTAGCTTAATTGGATAGAGCATCTGGCTACGGACCAGAAGGTTGGGGGTTCGAGTCCCTTCAGGTTCACTCCTGAAAAATCAAAGAGTTACATTATTTGTAGCTCTTTTTTATTTTCCCTGTTGCATTGATCGTCGCTTGCTGCAAGGTGAAGGAGATCCCTCATTCGACAAAATCCTCGTATGGTTTCAGCCGGACTCTGACTATTGACCGAAAATACTTCCGGGCAAACTCTTATTTGCGCTTTTTAAAAACGAGTGACCTGTTTGTAGCAAGGAGGTTTGATGACCTGTCATTTCCTGCCACATGTACACCTTCTGAACGAGGATCAAGTCTGAAGTCAATTCATTTAATTTTATTTAATCCTGACTTAATCTATTCTTAATTTCAGGTTAATCAGTTTATCTTATTTTGAATATAGATTTGTATGATAATCAGTAACAACTATAAGAAAGATCTCCCGCTTTTATATTTCCGATTTTTTCTGATCATCGTTCATAGTTATCTGTCTGATAATTAATATTTAAGATTGATAAATAGTTAAATTAGAATGGTATTGACGGCAAATTATAAATTTCAAAGAATTAAAAGGAGGCAACAACATGAAAAATTTATCAAATTGGAAGTCAGTTAAATATTTGTTTCTAAGTGCAGTAGGGATTGCGCTGCTCCAGGGTTGTGCAGTATACCCTTCAAACAGATACCGGCCGGTAACGGTAGCTGATATTGTGCAGATGTCAAAGGATAAAGTCCCTTCTGAAAAAATTATAAGTTCAATCAGGAAATCGCAGACAGTATACAATCTTAAAGCTGATCAGATTACGAAATTAGCTCAGGAAGGGGTATCAAATCCGGTCCTGAATTACATGGAAAAAACCCATATAGATGCCATCAAACATAATCAGAGCCTTGAAGACTCAAGATACTGGTGGCCCGGATGGGATGGGTACCTGTA
>JBAVOD010000476.1:0-5654 GCA_049691735.1 Bacteroidales bacterium | reverse complement strand
ACAATTCCTCGTAAACCAGAATGGACATGCTCTCTTCTTTGAGGCAAAGGTAACACTGTTAATTAAAAATTCAAAAAATTAACCTAAATAGTTTGCCGGAACAGCCCGGAAACTTAGTTTTACATCTCCGGAACTACCCGTAATTTACAGCCATGCAGAACTTCCAGATATTATTGTTCATAGCCCTGTTATTGAATGGGTTAACCAAAAACCAGAAGGAGGGGCCAAAATTTATTTCTCCTGTAAAGATCCCTCTTTCGCTGTCGGCCAACTTCGGTGAACTGAGGGTCGATCATTTCCATTCGGGGCTTGACATCAGGACCCAGGGGGTTACAGGCAAGGAGGTTTTTGCTGTGGCCGACGGTTACGTATACAGGATAAGCGTGTCGCCTGGGGGCTTCGGAAACGCCCTTTATGTAAAGCATCCATCGGGCTACTCAACAGTATACGGGCACCTCGACAGGTTCATACCCGAAATTGAGGATTATGTAACCTCAAGGCAGTATGAGGAAAAGAGCTTCATGGTAACGCTCTGGCCCCCGAAGGACAAATTCAGGTTCAGCCAGGGAGACCTGATTGCATATTCTGGAAATTCGGGTTCCTCTTCAGGCCCGCACCTTCACTACGAGATGCGGAAATCGGACGATGAAACGCCTGTCAATCCCCTGCTTTATGATTTTGGGATCACCGATGAGCATAAGCCTGTCATCGAAAAAGTAGCAATATGCCCTGCAGGGCGCCATACCAGCATTAACGGACAGAACAGGACAGTGCGGATGAGTGTTTCCGGCGGCAGCGGAAATTACCATCTGGCAGCCGATGAAATAAAGATCAGCGGACCGGCAGCTTTTGAGATAAGGGCTTACGACCTGATAAACAACAGCAGCAACAGATTCTCAGTATATTCAATCGAGCTCAGGATCGACAGCGTGCCTGTATATAAATATGTGATGGACTCCTTTTCGTTCGACGAATCAAGGTATATAAACAGCCATATCGATTATGAGACCTATCTGCGGGACAAGAGCTATATTGAAAGGTCGTTCATCCTTCCGAATGACAGGCTGAGTGTAGTACGCAGGACAGTGAACAGGGGGATTTTCGATTTCAGCGACGGCGAAAGGCATAATGTTGAGATCATCGTTGCCGATGCCGGCAACAACACGGCAAAAGTCTCCTTTGGTGTCAGGTCTGTGCCTCAGGCCGCCGTAGTAAGCGGCAGTCCGGTCAGGCATCCCGGCAATGCGATCGTAATGCCTTACGGAAGGAACAATAAGTTCGTATCGAAGAATATCTCTGTAATGATACCGTCGGGAGCCTTGTATGATACGCTTGAGTTCGAATTCAGCCGCTCGTCAGGCAGTGCGGCGATGTATTCGGAGATTTACCATGTCCATAATGTTTATACCCCTCTTCATAAAGCATACACCCTGTCGATAAGGCCCGACAGGATACCTGCCGGAAAGGAATCAAAAATGCTGATCGTTCACACCGACAGTGAAAAGAACGAAGTCCCTGTGGGGGGGACCTGGGAGAATGGTGTCCTTACTGCCAGGCCCATGACCTTCGGTATCTTCTATGTGGGGATCGATACCGTGCCCCCCCGGATCGTTCCGGTGAGCTTCACTCCGGGAGACAATCTTTCGGGAAGGGCTTCATTGAGGATCGGCATTTCGGATGACTTTTCAGGAATAAAAACCTATGAGCCAATGGTCGACGGCAAATGGGCACTCTTCGAATATGACCAGAAGAACAATCAGCTGATATATAAATTCGATGCCGACAGGATCACGAAGGGCATCAGTCATTCGCTTGTTCTGACTGCTACCGACAACAGGGACAACCAGAGCGTCTATAAATGTGATTTTACCTGGTAGGCTTCTCAGCAGTCAGCCGTCAGCTGTCAGCAGTCAGCAATTTTAGACCGAAGACCGAAGCAAGAGGATGCCCACTACGATTTAACTGACAGCTGACAGCTGAAAGCTGAAAGCTTACCAATCACCATTATGGGTAGATCCGTGCCGGGTAAATACCCTTCCTGATCATGTTCCTGATACTTTCCACGACATACGGCTTGTCTTCCCTGTAGGTTACTCCGAACCAACGATCGCTGCTCATCAGGATCTTGATGGTTATCTCCCCGCTCTTAACGAATTTATCGACTGATGTAGGTATATCAAGCTCCGATTTGGGGTCCATTCCGTGTTTGTCGATGAAATTCCTGAATTCTGTCCCCAGAAAGTCATAGCATGATGGTTTGAATCCCCAGAGGTTCATCGACACTATCTCATTTCCGGTAAAGTGAAGCATGGTTCCGTCAGGTCCCGGTGCCTGTGCGCCATCCCTTGTCTTTTCTATCTGCCTTGTCTCAACGATCTTCTTAAGTAAACCATTCCCATCTGCGCTGCAGACGCCACGGTTGACATGGCCGTGCTCCGAAAGGGTGTTCCCGAGCTTGTATCCGACAATGCAATAATTGTTCGGATCGGTGTCGTTCAGAAGGAAATCCCTGAGTATCCCGAAAGATTCAACCCCATAATAGTCATCAGCATTTATCACGCCAAACGGCTCCTTTATCCTGTCGCGGGTGACAAGGATGGCATGGCTTGTACCCCATGGCTTCCGGCGCTCGGGCGAAACCTTTACCCCTTCAGGAAGGTTTGTTATTTCCTGAAACACATAGTCCACTTCGATCCTGCCCCGGAGCTTTTCGAAGAACCGTTCCTTAACCTGTTCCTCGATATCCCTTCTTATAACAAACACTATCTTCCCGAAGCCTGCACGTATTGCATCGTAAATTGAATAATCGATGATTGTTTCGCCGGCCGGGCCGACTTCGTCAAGCTGTTTGTTTCCGCCATAGCGGGTACCCATTCCCGCGGCCAGGACTAAGAGGGTTGGTTTCATAAGATATTAATTTTAGATACACAATAATACTTAAAATATACATAGGAGCGATCCTTAAAAGCTTAATTTAAATCCTTTGTTAATTTAATTAGCTTGCTACCTTTGCAATTCTTGTTTTATTCTAAATATTTTAACCAAATCCATATTACATGAAAAAGCTTTTTGCCATATTCCTGCTGATTTTCCTTGCAGGCACGTTACAGGAACAAATCACCAATGCCTGTACAAATTTCCTGGTGACCAAAGGTGCCTCGGTCAACGGCTCCACAATGATCTCCTATTCAGCCGACTCGCACCAGCTGTACGGTGAGCTGTATTACTGGCCGGCAAGGGATTATCCTGCAGGGACAATGCTTGACGTCTACGAATGGGACACACACAGGTACATGGGGAAAATAAGGCAGGTTGCACATACATATTCGGTTGTAGGCAATATGAACGAGCATCAGCTCGCCATCGGTGAGACAACCTATGGCGGGATTGACATGACCGACACGACTGCAATCATTGATTACGGAAGCCTTATCTATATAACCCTGCAGAGGGCAAAGAATGCCAGGGAAGCAATAAAGGTAATGTCCGACCTGGTAAGCGAATACGGTTATGCAAGCTCGGGAGAATCCTTTTCGGTTGCCGATCCGAACGAAGTGTGGATATTCGAAATAACAGGAAAGGGCAATGGCAACAGGGGCGCCGTATGGGTTGCCCGGCGGATCCCCGACGGCTATGTGTGCGGACATGCAAACCAGGCAAGGATACAGACCTTCCCCCTTGAAACAGGGAAAAAGAACAGCATAGCAATTAATTCAAGGGATTTCAAGCGCCTCTATGATCCGATCGTTGAGTGCATTTACGCATATGATGTCATCGACGTGGCCAGGAACAAGAAAATGTTCAGCGGCAAGGACGAGGAATTCAGCTTTTCAGATATATTCAACCCTATCTCCTTTGAAGGAGCAAGGGCGTGTGAAGTGCGCGTCTGGTCGTTCTTCTCAAAAGTGAGCGACGGCATGGACCAGTACTACGGTTATGCATCGGGCCATGATCTCAGCAAACGGATGCCGCTGTGGGTAAAGGCAAACCGCAAGATCTCCAATTATGATATGATGAATTTCATGCGTGACCATCTCGAAGGAACCCCCCTTGATATGAGGAAGGATATAGGCGCCGGTCCGTTCGGTTCTCCGTACCGCTGGCGTCCTCTCGAATGGAAAGTCTCCGGCGATCCCAACGCTCCCTCTTATATCAATGAAAGAGCCACTTCGACCCAGCAGACAGGCTTTGTGTTTGTTGCCGAAGGCAGAAGCTGGCTCCCCGATCCGATTGGCGGTATCCTGTGGTTCGGAGTTGATGACGCCGCCACAACCGTATTCAATCCGATCTACTGCGGGATCACCGAAATTCCTGAATGCTTCAGGGTAGGCAACGGCGATATGGTAACCTACTCCCCCACCTCTGCATTCTGGCTCTTCAACATGGTTGCCAATTTCTGCTATTCACGATACGATTTAATGAGCGCTGATGCGATAAAGGTCCAGAAACAGCTCGAGACATCGTACATCAACCAGACAGCCGCGATCGACTCGGAAGCATCGAAAATGTTTGCGTCCGACGAAAAGCAGGCCCGTGACTTTCTTACCGGATACTCTGTAAAATCAGCGCAGAATACTTTTGCGAAGTGGAAAACTCTCAGTGAGTATCTCCTTGTCAAATACATTGACGGGAACATAAAAGTCGAGAAGGACGGCAAGTTTGCGACCAATCCGTGGGGAATCCCCGAAATGCCGCTTCAGCCCGGGTATCCCGACAGCTGGAAGAAGTGTGTGATCCGGGATACCGGCGACAAGCTGCTCGTACCTGCAGAAGGCGGGCATTGAATCGCGGGAAAAATTCAGCCGCCTATTGGCGGAACGGAAATAATGTTATAAATTTGCGACCTGATTTTAAGATCAATATAGAATACAAAAAATATAAGGCGAGATGAATTTAATGGACGTATTGGAAAAGGAGCTTGCGGTCAAGACCGAGTATCCGAAATTTATTGCGGGTGACACAGTTACCGTACATTACAAGATCAGGGAAGGGAGCAAGGAGAGGATCCAGCAGTTCCGCGGTGTTGTTATACAGCGAAGCGGAAGTGGTCATACGGAGACTTTCACTGTACGTAAAATGTCGGGCAACATCGGTGTTGAGAGGATATTCCCGCTTGCATCACCTTCGATCGACAAGATTGAAGTGAACAAGCACGGCAAGGTGCGCAGGGCAAGGATCTTCTATCTGCGCGATCTGACAGGTAAAAAGGCACGTATCCGCGAAAGGAAATTCTAGATCGATCTTAACGATTATTCATATGGCTGTTACAGGGTGACAGCCTTTTTTTATTTTCTCAGCAGGCTGTCGCGGGTCATTTTGGCCCGATCGATAATCTTTACAGCTTTAGCATCAGCTTCCCTTGTTAACTGATCAGTCCGTTTTGCAGCTTCCTTATTGAGGGCATCCGCTGCCCTCTGTGCAGCCAATTTCGCAAGGGGACCCTTCGACTCTGCTTCCTTAACAAGCTTTTGTGCGTTTGCAGCAGCTTCGGTGCGCAGCTTTTCAGCAGCGCCGGCAGCCTCTTCACGGATAACCTGAGCCCTGGCTTCCGCCTCCCGGATGACCCTGTCGGCCTGAACCGAGGCTTCATCCAGTACCTTCTCCTTTGCCTCCCAGACAGTTGCCTTGACCGTTTCTTTTACTGTCTGCCCTGC
>JBAVOD010000475.1:0-8847 GCA_049691735.1 Bacteroidales bacterium | reverse complement strand
CTGTTTGCTGCAGCGGTCCTCGATTACCTGGGATACAGGCCGGAGATAGTGGATATGAAGGCATTCAACGACGATGACCATGTAATTGCAGTATTCAGGGAAAACGGGAAATGGGGAGCAGTCGCCAAGTCAAACTTCACTTCGCTCCGATTCAGGGAGCCTGTTTACAGATCACTAAGGGAGCTGATAATGTCATATTTTGACTTCTTCTTCAATGTAAAGGGAGAGAAGTCTCTGCGTTCTTATTCTCTCCCTTTTGACCTTAGGTACTTTGCCAACCGCCTCTGGGCCACAACTGACGAAGACCTTGATTATATAGGCGATAAAATTGAATCACTGCATCACTTCCCGGTAGTTACCGACGCGATGATAATGAAATTAAGTACTGCAAGTGAATCCATGCTTAAGGCGGGCTTGCTGGGATCTGATGAAAAAGGATTGTACAAACCCGCATAGGATCGGGCGGTCGAAGAAAAACAACATTTAAAGTCTTGAATTAAAATAATATAGCAATCCGGATAAATAGCCGTTCGAAAGAAATATTTGGAAATGCTTATATATTAGTTATTTTTACGCCCTTAAAACACGATGCAGCTTAAGAAGAAGGAGTCAGAATTATGTTATACTTCTGATAATAAACTTATAAACAGGAATGAATCTATCCGGTAAGCGCTATAAGGCTTTTCTCGACCGTCAGGAAGCAATCGGTAAGCAATACAGCTCGGCCCAGGCGAACAAACAGCATTCCAAAGGCAAGCTTACGGCTCACGAAAGGGTCAGCCTGCTTTTTGATCCAGGCTCATTTGAAGAGATTGATGCATTTGTGACGCCGGCAGGTCAGCCTGTTGAATTCGGAAAAGTTGAAAAGTCCTTTGGCGACGGTGTGATCGTCGGACATGGGAAAGTCAACGGCCGTCTTGTTTTTGCGTATGCACAGGACTTTACGGTCATGGGTGGATCGCTTGGCATAGTACATGCAAAGAAGATTGCCAAAATACAGGAAATGGCCCTTAAGATGGGCTCTCCCATAATTGGCCTTATTGACTCCGGCGGAGCAAGGATACAGGAGGGAGTTGCAAGCCTGAGCGGATACGCCTCAATTTTTCACAACATAATACACTCGTCGGGGATAATTCCCCAGGTATCGGTGATAATGGGACCGGCTGCCGGAGGAGCCGTCTATTCCCCTGCACTGACCGACTTTGTGTTCATGACGAACCGTACAAGCTACATGTTCGTTACCGGTCCTAGCGTGGTAAAGGAAGTGCTGAATGAAGATGTCACATTCGATCAGCTTGGAGGCGCCGAAGTTCATGCAAGGAAAAGCGGGGTTGCCCATATGATCTATGATGATGAGGAAAATACGATCCTTGCCCTCAAAAAGTTCCTGTCGTATCTTCCGTCAAACAACCTTGAAAATCCGCCCATTCAGGCCGACGATGGGTCGATCGCAGATATTAATCCGCGTTTGAGAGATATGATACCCGAGGATCCGAATAAAGCTTATGATGTCAAGGATATCATTAATCAGGTTGTCGACCGGAACAGCTTCTTTGAGACTGCCGAGCTTTTTGCTGCCAATCTCGTTACAGGTTTTGCACGGCTCAAGGGAAAGACCATAGGCGTGGTTGCAAATCAGCCCAAGGTGCTTGCCGGAGTCCTCGATATCGATTCATCGACAAAGGGAGCAAGGTTCATAAGGTTTTGTGATGCATTCAACATCCCGCTGCTCACACTGGAGGATGTCCCGGGCTTCCTTCCCGGAGTCGATCAGGAACATCTGGGAATAATCAGGCACGGAGCCAAAATGCTTTTTGCATACAGCGAAGCTACCGTACCCAAGATAACTGTGATCCTGCGCAAAGCATACGGGGGTGCATTTATAGTTATGAACAGCAAGAATCTCGGCGGTGATTTCAGCTTTGCCTGGCCCACTTCAGAAATTGCGGTCATGGGACCCGACGGAGCTGTTGCAATACTTTACAGGAAGGAACTTGCGGATTCACCCGACCCTGCGGAGCTCAAAAAAGAGCTCGTTAAGAAATACCGCGATAAGGTTGCCAATCCCTTTATTGCGGATGAAAATGGCTATATTGACGAGGTGATCGATCCGGCAATGACAAGAAAAAAGGTAATTTCGGCATTTGCGGCACTTAACAACAAATGGGTCAAGGTACCGTCGAGGAAACACGGGAATATGCCGCTTTAGAATGCAGTCGGCAGTTGGCAGTTGGCAGTTGGCACCGAATACCGATTACCCTTTATCTCGCAAAGGCGCAAAGAATAGCGAATACGTAATACGGAAGAAGGGAATTTAATATCAAAACCTTAATGAAGATTAAAAGTATCCTTATAGCGAACCGTGGCGAGATAGCGGTGCGGATCATGAAGACCGCCCGCAGGATGGGCATATCAACAATAGCCATCCGGACTTCTTTTGAGCCTTCAGCTATGTATCTGTCGCTGGCTGACTCGATATTTGACATCGCTGATGAAACTTCTGAAATACCGGTTTTCCTGAATATCGACAGATTGATTGAAATTGCCCTTGAAACAAAAGCTGACGCTATCCACCCGGGTTATGGCTTTCTTGCTGAAAACGCCTACTTTGCCCAGAAATGCATTGATAACAAAATAATATTCATTGGTCCGTCGCCCGATGCCATTTACAAGATGGGCAATAAGACCATTGCACGTAAAATTGCTATGGCGGCAAACATCCCAATGGCGTCAGGAACAGAGGACAACATAACTGATGAGGAGGAAGCCGGAAAGGCTGCTGCCGGCCTGGGCTACCCCGTTATAATAAAGGCTGCATCGGGTGGAGGAGGCCGAGGTATGAGGATTGTAAGGAAGCCCGAAGAGATGGAAAAGCTTTTCCTTATAGCCAGGAAGGAAGCAGAAAAGGCGTTCAACGACCCTTCGGTCTTTATCGAAAAATATATTGAAAATCCAAAGCATATAGAATTCCAGATACTCGGCGATGTAAAGGGTAATATTATCCACCTGGGCGAAAGGGAGTGCTCGATCCAGAGGAAGCACCAGAAGCTTCTTGAGGAAGCACCATCATCCGCCCTGGATGAAAGCCTGAGGGAAACGATGGGGATGCTTGCCGTCAGGATTGCAGCTGCTGTGAAGTACCACTCTGCCGGAACTGTCGAATTTCTGCTCGACTCCGAGCGCAATTTCTACTTCATGGAGATGAACACCCGGATCCAGGTTGAGCATCCGGTAACCGAAATTGTTACAGGCATCGACCTGATTGAAGAGCAGATTCGCATTGCCCGTGGGGAGACCCTTCGTTACCGGCAGGAAGATATTCACCTTAAAGGGTGGGCGATCGAATGCAGGATAAATGCCGAGGATGTGCAGTCAGGATTTGCTCCTGATCCGGGCAAAATCGAAAAATTAAACCTCCCTTCCGATCCGTATGTCAGGATTGATACCGGGATCCAGGCAGGCTCAACAATTGTGGCAAGCTTCGATTCGATGATTGCCAAGCTTATTGTAAAAGGCAAAGACCGCAAGGACGCGATACGTCATTGCAAGATGGCCCTCGACAAGGTCTGGATAAAAGGAACGAAGACCACCCTGCCCTTCTTCAGGATGCTTGTGCGCAATTCCAAGTTCATTGACGGCCAGTTCACGACTGCCTTCCTCGAGAAAGATCTCGATAAGTACTATTTTAACAGCGAATATGAGGAGATGCTTGCCGCCTGGCTGGCAACCAAGTTATTCATCGAGGAGAACCTGTCGGAGAACAGCATCAATGTCGATTTCGGCAACGGCAAGGAAATGAGCCCCTGGCTTCTGAATAAAAGAATTAACCAGTTCTGACACACTACTGAAAATGTCGACCGACGGTATAAACATAAAAAAGCTTCACGTCCTTTCGTCTGAAAACAAAAGGTTCAGTTTTTCGATGCCTCTAAAACACTTCATAAGAATAGGGAAAAGGGATTATGACGTCAAGCTGAAGGCTGATGATAAATACGGGATTTACATCCTGTGGAAGAACCGCAAGTATCCGGTTGAGGTCATCAGATCGAGGCAGAACAAGTATGAAATTCTGTTCAACGACATAAGTTACACTTTTACAGTCGAGACGCCCTTTTCGCTGAAGAGAATGAAAGTCCTCAATTCAGGGAAGGAGAAAGCCGAAAAGGAATTTCTCAAAGCGCCGATGCCGGGAAAGATCATCGATGTCCTGGTGAGAGAGGGCGCAAATGTACTGCGTGGAGAGCCGCTGGTGATCCTTGAGGCCATGAAGATGCAGAATGAGATCCAGTCACCTGTAAACGGCCAGGTCTTAAGAGTTTCGGCAAAGGCAAATACAAATGTAATGAAAGATGACGTGCTTGTGGAGATCAGGATTGTCTGACCGCGTGCAGATCATCTTTCATTAAAAGATACCGTTTCCGGGATTTTTCAGCCTGAAAGCAGGCTATTTCACCGGCACCTGCTTCAGTGTTTCACACAGAAAATCAAAAAACTTCTTCACTGAAGGAACATTCACCTTTTCATCAGGTGAGTGGGGATACTTGATTGTAGGCCCGAAGGAGATCATGTCAAGGCCGGGATAAACGCCGCCCAGGATCCCGCATTCAAGTCCTGCATGAATTGCATTGATCGCAGGTACTTTCCCGTACATTGTTTTGTAAACCTGGCTTGTTGTTTTGAGGATCGGGGATTCCATATCCGGCTTCCACCCGGGGTAGCTGCCTGAAAGTGTTACTTCAGCGCCAATGAGGTGAAAAACAGCGGCGATCTTCCAGGCTGTGGCTACCTTTGCCGAATCTACCGAACTGCGGGTAAGACAGTCGGCCTGGAATTTGCCGTCGATACATTTTACAATTGCGAGGTTGTTTGATGTCTCAACAAGCCCCGGCATTGCCTGGCTCATCCTCTGAACACCGTTGGGGCAGGCGAATAATGCGCGGATGATCTTGTACTGTTCAGCCTCTTTCATCACCTTCGTGGGCATATCAGCTTTTTCGGCAGTAAATGAAAGGGTCGGTTCAGTTTCGGCGAATTCGTTGCGGTACATCTGTTCATACCCCTTTACGAACTTTTTGAATTCGTCCGCTTTAATCTCAGGGATAACCACCAGTGCATAAGACTCGCGGGGAATTGCATTACGCAGATCACCACCTGCTGCTTCGGCAAGCTTTATGCCGAAATCCGATTCAGCCTGCATAAGGAACCTGTACAGGAGCTTATTTGAATTTGCCCTGCCCAGGGCGATGTCAACTCCTGAATGTCCCCCCTTCAATCCCTTAAGGATCACCCGGAAGGCAACCAGGCCATGAAGCGGTTTTTCCTGTCCGTAATCCTTCCGAATGCTTACATCTATACCACCTGCACATCCGACATAGAGTTCACCTTCATCTTCCGAATCAAGGTTTATGAGGATATCGCCCTTCAATAATCCTTTCCCGATGGCATTTGCCCCAGTCATGCCGGTTTCTTCGTCAACGGTGAACAGGGCTTCAAGAGGACCATGCTGAATATCCTTCGATGCAAGGACAGCCAGGGCAGAAGCCACCCCGATGCCGTTATCCGAACCGAGGGTTGTTCCGTTGGCCCTTACCCACTCCCCGTCAACAATTGTTTCGATGGGATCCTTCTCAAAATCGTGCTTCTTATCGCTGTTTTTCTGCGGCACCATGTCAAGATGGGTCTGCAGGATCACGCCTTTACGGTTCTCAAATCCCTTTGTGGCAGGCTTCCTGATAATGACGTTGCCAACCTTGTCGACAACTGTTTCAAGATTGTTTTCCTTGCCGAATCTGACAACAAAGTCAACCATCCGCTGCTCCTTTTTGGAAGGCCGTGGGATCAACGTGATTTCATGGAAGTAATTCCATAACTGTTTTGGTTCAAGATTGCGTATGTCGCTCATATTCATAAAGCTTATTAATTAGACAATGATTCCGGTCAAAGTATAACAACCGGGAATTAAAAGTAATTATAAAAAATTGAATTATAATAAGGAAGGCCATCCGGTTTATCGTACCTTCCACAAAAAATCGAGTTAAAACTTCATCGCCATGTTTTGAATTTTTCGGTGTTTTTACTTACTTTTGGGCACCGAATTCCCGATCGTACCAGGTTTAGTCTCTACAAAGGGCCATGATCAATTTTAGCAGTTACTTGTATAAAATATAAGGTATGAACATTGATAAAATACTTAAGTTCTTTGTACCGAAGGATCACTCCTTTTATCCACTTTTTGAAGAGGATGCCAGGAATCTTGTCGAAGCCGCCGAGCTTCTGAAACAGCTGATGTCTGCTTCCGATATTGAAGAACACGAAAGGATCTTCTCCATAATAAAGGATGTGGAGCACCATGGCGACGATATAACCAACAAAACCTATCTGCAACTCAACAAATCCTTCATTACGCCCTTTGACAGGGAGGATATCCATGAGCTGACGGGAAGCATCGATAATGTGGTGGATTCAATAAACGGAATCGGCCGGAGGATCTGCCTCTATAAGCCGAAGCATCTGATGCCTGTCTATAAGGTAATGGCTGACATGATAGTGGAGGCTGCAAAGCAGATTGAGATCTGTATCCACTGCCTTAACGATACAGCTGCGAACAAGGCTGAAATAACAACCGCGTGCGACCAGGTCAAAATAATTGAGCATAAAGCTGATGAATATTATTTTTTCGCAGTCCAGGAACTTTTTGAGAAAGAGAAAGACGCATCCGAGCTTCTGAAGAACAACAAGATCCTTGAGCTGATGGAAAGATGCGTCGATGAGGAAGAAGATGTCACCGACATCATCAAGGGGATCCTTGTTAAAATGGCCTGAAAACAGCACAGGGCACAGGGCTCAGGGCACAGAGCTAAGAGTGCAAGGCAGGTTTATTTTTTGATATTGGGCATCTCGAGCCCGTAACCTTTTTTCTTATCCTCAGCCTTCAGAAGGAATGCAAAGATCAGTGACAATAAGCCCAGTGACGTAAAAATAACCAGATCGTAGAAGTAATTATATCGCAGGTTTAATTTAACCCCTGCAATAATCGGATAAATTGCTTCTGAAGTTTTGACTTCAATTTCCTTGTCAAATTTATTTTTGCCCTCAGCAGGGTTTATACCTGACAAAACCCCTGCAGTCCTCTCAGAGATACTGGTTTTAAGATTTGCAAAATCAATTTCGGAATTAGGAACCTGCCCATATGTTGTATTTTGCACCAGAGAGTCAATTGCACGGCTGCTGGCTTTTTCCGCAAGAGTTAAAATCTCTTTACCTGAAAGATTATAAGCTTTTTCAGATAAAACCTGATTATAACCAGCTGCAACTGCATCCTTTACCACTATTTTGTTCGGTGTGACATCAGGATTTGTCGTATTAAGGACCACTCCAAGCATAAGCGGAACAGCCCATAAGCCAATATTCTGAATCCAGAATATTACAGCATATGCTGTTCCCAGCTGCTTTTCAGGAATAATTTTCGGAACTGAGGGCCACATTGCAGCAGGAACTAAAGAAAAACTGATCCCAAGTATAATAACCATTGCTGCTGCAAGCCACCATGCATGTAAAAACGGGACAGTGAGAACAGCATGGACGAAAATCAAAATAAAAGAGCCGATAATCATGATGGTCGCACCTTTCCCTTTTTTATCATACACCGTCCCGAACAAAGGCGTAAGGAAAATAGTACCAAAAGGGAGTAATGCCGGTATTGATCCCGCCAGATTCGGATTGACGTGATATTTATTGATCATCAGATCGGTTGCGTAAAACAGGAACGGGAAGACTGCCGAGTAGAACAAAACGCAGAGAATTGCGATGTACCAGAATCCTTTGTTTCTGACAATAAACAAAATATCCTTAAGCTCAAAAGGAACTTCATCGCTTATGCCCTGACTGCTCCTGGCAATTGAAGCATCAAGCTTCCTGTCCATGAAAATATAAATTATAAAAGATGTCAGAGCGATCAGCATAAAAACGAATGCAAGCAAAACAGGAGAAGAGTAAGAATATGCTTTTGCCATTGGTAAGGCTATCCCGAGTGCAAGAGCAGTTCCAAGGCGGGCAATTGACATCTGCATGCCCATTGCAAGAGCCATCTCTTTTCCTTTAAACCATTTTACCACTGCTTTGGAAACTGTTATTCCGCCCGCTTCGGTCCCTACACCAAAAATCCCGAATCCGATTGCTGAAATCATAACCTGAGTTTTTATCCCAAAAATCATGGCCCCATCAGGAAATGTATGTCGGAGCGCCCAGTAATTGACGCCGGTCCCTATTGCCATCATACATGTTGCGGCAACCCCGGTAAAACGGATCCCCATCTTATCGAGGATAATTCCGCTGAAAATCAGCATGAACAAAAACACGTTAAACCAGGTATAGGAAGATGTGTATATCCCGAAATCGGAGCTATTCCATCCCAGTATACTTTCGAGCATCGGTTTAACCGGCGAAAGAGCATAATTAAAAAAGTATGCTCCAAACATTGAAAACGATACAATTACCAGGGCAACCCATCTGGCGGTCTTAGAATCACGCAGTGTTGATGCTATAGTTTCCATAAAATTGACTGATACGTTTTTAGAACCGGTAAATGTAAAAAATAATTCCGTTTATAACCATAAGCCCGGATTTTTATTGAAACATAATCTCCGATTTCGCGTTTCCCTAAATAAAAATCAGGTGGCAATTAAACCTTTAAAATTAATAAGACTTATTTTGCACGGAATTTGCGAAAGAGCAAGAGAATAATATCTGATATATGACCATGAAATAACAAAATAATCTAAATATGAAAAAGATATCAATAATCGGTTTTCTTCTGGCAGTATGTTCCTGTGTATATCCACAGGGTAA
>JBAVOD010000474.1:0-1964 GCA_049691735.1 Bacteroidales bacterium | reverse complement strand
GGGCATGGTAGCCGCAGGCCTGGATGCACGGCAGGAAAACATTATGACAGGAATGATCACCAGGAAAATGATCCTTTCACTTTTTATCACATCAGGAATGTTTGAGGCAAAAATAGAAAAATTGCCCGCTATGGCAATAAAAACTTATTCACCGTTACTTACGCATTATTACCACCGGCCTATAAATGCTACATTTGTAAGCCCGACTTTATTTTTTTGGATATGTCAGAGATCAGAAAATTTAATTTTTCATACCTCGAATTTGAGAGTATCGGCGAGCTGACCGGTGAAGATCAGGAGCTGATCTCAGCTGCCCGGGAAGCTGCTAAAAATGCTTATGCCCCATATTCGAAGTTCAGGGTTGGTGCAGCCCTGAGGCTTGGGTCAGGACAGATTGTCAGCGGATCCAATGTTGAAAACGCCGCGTTCCCTTCAGGGATCTGTGCAGAGCGTACTGCCCTGGCCGCGTCGGTTTCAAATTATCCAGGCGACTATCCGGTAACGCTTGCCATTGCCGCGCTGACTGAGAACGGTCTTACGGATGATGCTGTTTCACCATGCGGGAACTGCAGGCAGGTAATTGCTGAGGAAGAGCACAGGACCGGAAAACCGATAAAGCTTATTCTTGCCGGGAAGAAATATATCAGGATTATTGAAAGTGTAAGCGATCTTCTTCCGCTTCAGTTCACAAGAGATAATCTTACATCAGATCGTCCCTGATGATCAACTGGAAGCCGGCACCATGGATATTCTTTATGTTCAGCCGGGGATCCTCGGAAAGGAACTTCCGTAGCTTCGTGATATAAACATCCATGCTTCTTGCAGTGAAATAGTCGTCGGATCCCCAGATCTTCTTAAGGGCCATCTCCCTGCTGATAAGCTCATTCGGATTCACGGCAAGCATCTCGAGAAGCTGGGCTTCCTTAGGGGAAAGCTTCTTTTCTTCCTCAGGGCTCGTAAGGGTCCTCAGCCTGGCATTGAATACGAATTTCCCGATCTCGAAAATGTCCCTGGTACCTGCCTGATACTCACGCCGGGCAAGGATAGCGCGAATCTTGGCAAGAAGTATTTCAGTATCGAAAGGCTTGGTCACATAGTCATCACCGCCTGATCCATAGCCTTTGAGAACATCTTCCTTCAACTTCTTTGCTGTAAGGAAAATGATCGGGACCATAGCGTTTATCTTTCGTATCTCACTGGCAATTGTAAAACCGTCAACATGGGGAAGCATTACATCAAGAATGCAGATATCGAATGCACCTTTTCTGAAATGCTCCATTGCAAACTTGCCATCATCCACCCAGTCGACCTGAAAATCATTTAATTCAAGATATGATTTCAGAACTGATCCGAAACTCAGGTCATCTTCTACCAGAAAGATCTTTACAGGTTTCATAAATTCTTCAGTTTTCAAGATTAAAAGGCAGGAATATTTCGAAGCGGCTTCCTTTTCCCGGTTCGCTAGAGACGGAGATGGTGCCTTTATGAGCGTCAATTATTGCACGCACGTAATTGAGACCAAGGCCGAAACCCTTCACGTCGTGGATATCTCCGGATGTCTGGCGGTAGAACCGTTCGAATATTTTGCTCTGAACGCTTTTGGTCATCCCTATTCCCTTGTCTTCAACTACCATTATCAACCCCTTATCGTTGTTGCTGGTCTCAACTGTAATATCAGGCGATTCGGGTGAGTATTTAATTGAATTGTCAAGCAGGTTATTGACAAGGTTTGTCAGGTGTTCATGGTCTCCGAATATCACCGGTTCCGGTGCATCAAGCTTAAGATTTATCCTGCCGTTTTTCTGATGCACCTGGATCTCAATAGTATCAACAGCCCTTTCAATGACAGAGTGCATTGACACGTTCTCGAATTTGAAGGCAATTTCCTTTTTGTCGAGAGAAGCTATCTGGAGGATGGTTTCGACCTTCTTGTTCATCCTGCTGTTCTCCTTCTTGATCATGCT
>JBAVOD010000473.1:0-9184 GCA_049691735.1 Bacteroidales bacterium | reverse complement strand
ACCCGTCCCCTGAGCTGATGGAGCTGCGAAAGCCCGAAACGCTCTGCACTTTCAATAACCATCACTGTCGCATTGGCTATATCAACCCCTACCTCGATCACGGTAGTAGCCACAAGGATATGTGCATAGCCTTCCCTGAAAAGCTTCATTGATGCATCCTTTTCGGCAGGTGCCATTTTGCCGTGAACTATGCTTATGCAATATTTT
Organism: Bacteroidales bacterium; assembly: GCA_049691735.1. Lineage (GTDB taxonomy): Bacteria > Bacteroidota > Bacteroidia > Bacteroidales > VadinHA17 > LD21. Next base: position 8,977 of record JBAVOD010000473.1, on the reverse strand, counting down.
GGAGGCGGAAAGATCCTTGAAATGGTATCCCAGCCATCTTCAAGGTCCTTGTAGTCCATTTTTTCCGATTCCCTGATCAGCGGATAAACGATGAATACCTGACGGCCCTGGTTGATCTGGTTCCTTAGAAAACCGTAGACTTTGTTCCGTTCGGAGTCGGTATAATGCATAGTCTTGACTGGCACCCTCCCTGGGGGCAGTTCATCAATTACTGAAACATCAAGATCGCCATAGAGAGTCATTGCAAGGGTACGCGGAATCGGGGTGGCCGTCATTACAAGAACATGCGGCGGATCAAGGTTTTTTTCCCATAACCTGGCCCGCTGGGCGACACCGAACCTGTGCTGCTCATCGATTATTACAAGGCCGAGGTTATTGAATTTCACATTCTCCTCCAGAAGCGCATGAGTCCCGATGAGGATATTCAGCGAGCTGTCCTTCAGGGATTCGTCAATAGCCTTTCTTGATCTTTTCTTCGATGATCCGGTAAGAAGGCTGACATTGACATCGATGCCTTCAAGCATTTTGCAGATAGTTTCATAATGCTGATTTGCAAGTATTTCGGTTGGGGCCATCAGACACGCCTGGTAACCGTTGTCCAGTGCTATAAGCATGCTCATCAGCGCGACAAGCGTCTTGCCGCTTCCGACGTCCCCCTGGAGCAGTCGGTTCATCTGCTTTCCCGATCCAAGGTCGCGTCTTATCTCCTTAATTACTCTTTTCTGTGATTCGGTAAGTGTAAATGGCAGATTGTTGTAATAAAAACTGTTGAAGTAATTTCCTACACTCGAAAAGACAAAACCTTTGTATTTCCGGCTTCTGCCCGATTTGAACCTCAATATATTAAGTTGGATGTAGAAGAGTTCTTCAAACTTCAGCCTGTAGCGCGATTTGTCAATTTCAGCCGTATTTGAAGGAAAATGTATTTTGTTGATAGCATCATGGAGACCCATAAGATGATAACCTGAAACAATATATTCGGGAAAGGTTTCGGGGATACGGAATTTTATCTGCCTGAGGAGTGTGCCGATGAGCTTGCTGATGGTCTTTGATGTAACGAACTGGTTCTTAAGTTTTTCAGTAGTACTGTACTGGGCCTGGAGGGCTGAGGACATCCTCTGGGCAGCTTTATCGGCAGCCTCTATTTCAGGATGGATAATGTTGACCACCCCGTTAAAGACCCCCGGCTTACCGAAAACAATGTACTCAACACCCGGTGTGTAACTGTCTGTGATCCACTTCAGGCCCTTGAACCAGACAAGTTTTAATATCCCTGTCTCGTCCCGGAAGTCTGCAACAAGCCTTTTCCCTGCACCATGGCCTTCGGTGTAATACCTCGTGATGCTGCCTTTTACCTGGACATAAGGCAGTTCAGGGTCAAGCTCAGCGACTGTGTAGAACTTTGTCCTGTCGATATACCTGTACGGGAAGTGATACAGCAGGTCCCTGAAAGTGTTAATGCTGAGCTCCTTGCTCAGCAATTCGGCACGTTTTGGCCCCACTCCCGACAGATAAGTAATATTCGTATCGAGGTAATCCTGCATCTTGCTTGTTCCGGAAGTTGTCGAAAATGTACCCTAAAATTACTAATTTTGCCGACCTGACCTAACGGGACTGTATATGGATCTTACCCTGGCATTTATTCTCAGATACATTAATTATAAGATGCTGGCACGGCATAAGAAGGGATTCGGAATACATAGTCCTTTCATCTTTGCGCTAGTTTCAGAGATCTTCCGGAATAAAATTGATAATGATATTGTCTTAAGTATTGAAAAGATAAGAAGAAAGATGAAATCGGATCCGGGGTCGATAAATGTACGGGACCTGGGGTCAGGTTCAGAAAAATTGAAAACCAGCCTGAGAAAAGTGTCGGAAATAGTCAGAAAATCAGCTGTCCCGAAGAAATATGGGATCCTTCTTGCAAATATGGCTTCAGCATTCGGCAAGCCCGCAGTAATTGAGTTTGGTACATCTCTTGGTATAAGCACGATGTACATGGCCGCCTCATGCTGCGGGTGCAATGTTTACACCATGGAGGGCTGTGCCGGTACTTCCGCCGTCGCATCGGTGAATTTCAGAGAGGCTGGCCTCAGCAATATCGTTATGATGAATGGTTCCTTTGATGAACTGCTGCCAGGTTTCAAAAAAATGGATCTTACACCCGGCCTGGTATATATTGATGGCAACCACCGCAGGGAACCGCTTCTGAAGTATTTTGACTTTGTGGCGGATATGTCGGGCAACAGTACAGTTGCCATAATCGATGATATAAATCTGTCAGCAGAAATGTCGGAAGCCTGGAGAGAGATCAAAAATCATGAAAATGTTACGGCCACTGTCGATATTTTCAGGATGGGCATCGTGTTTTTCAGAAAAGACCTGCCACGGATCAATTATGTAATAAGGTATTGATAAAAATTAAGTTTAATAGTTTCTTATTTTAAGATAATTAGTCTAATTTCGAACCTCAAATTTTAAGCTGTTATGGATAAAGTAATTGAAATTCAAGATATAGTTAAGAACTATCAGGTTGGGACGGTAATTGTACGGGCTTTAAGGTCGGTTTCGATCGATATAAGGAAGAATGAGTACGTGGCAATCATGGGTCCATCCGGATCGGGCAAATCAACGCTTATGAATCTGCTTGGATGTCTCGATACGCCTACAAGCGGAAGTTATATACTTAACGGGACTGATGTCAGCAAGATGGAAGATGATTATCTTGCTGAAATAAGGAACAAGGAGATAGGATTCGTATTTCAGACCTTTAACCTTCTACCCAGGTATACGGCGCTCGAGAATGTGACACTGCCTCTTATTTACGGTGGTGTGCCCAAGGCCGAAAGAGAGAAGGTCGCGGTTGATACACTTGAACAGGTAGGACTTGCAGACAGGATGACCCACAAACCCAACGAACTTTCGGGAGGTCAGCGTCAGCGTGTAGCAATTGCAAGGGCGCTGGTGAACAAGCCTTCGATCATCCTTGCCGATGAGCCTACCGGAAACCTCGACAGTAAAACGTCCCTCGATATTATGGGACTGCTCGATGATATTCACAAAAAGGGTAATACTGTTATCGTTGTAACTCACGAGGAGGATATTGCAAATCATGCAGCACGCATTATAAGGCTTCTTGACGGAGTTGTTCATCAGGATTATGTTAACGAAAAACGACTGGCTTATTGAGCTTTATGTCTGACAGGCTTCAGAAACGACCTTAAAATAACCTTTCCAATAGCCATGAAGATCTACACCCGTACGGGTGATGACGGTACAACTTCATTACCGGGGGGGAGAAGAGTCCCCAAGTACCATCCGAGGATAGTGGCTAACGGCGATCTGGATGAGCTTAATTCATGGATTGGCCTTCTCAGAAATCTGAATGAAACCCGGGACTTCCTTGAATTTTTGGGATTTATACAGACAGAACTCATGAAATGTTCAGCTGATATCGCCAGCGGATCGGTCGGCCCTTCACAGGTTTTTACCGGTACCGACACTATTCAGGCCATTGAAAGCACGATCGACAAACTGGGAGCTAAATTATCACCTGCCGGAGGTTTTGTGATTCCCGGCGGGAATATTCCTGCATCTTATTGTCACATAGCCAGATGTGTCTGCAGACGGGCCGAAAGGAGCGTTCTTGTGCTGAATCAGGACGAAAAAGTACCCGAAGTGATTAACATATTTCTCAACAGATTGTCAGATTATCTTTTCATCCTTGCCGGATATGTATTATTACAATCAGATACACAGTGATTTACATTTCCACAAGGCAGCTTTTAAAAACTTAAAAAAGATATTGTTGTTTAATCAAAATAAATTATATATTTGCAAAATTTTACGAAAATCTAAATATTATTGAGAAGAAATGTATTGGACACTTGAATTAGCGTCAAAACTAGAAGATGCCCCCTGGCCCGCTACCAAGGATGAGCTGATAGATTTCGCTATTAGGTCAGGTGCCCCAATGGAAGTTATTGAGAACTTACAGGAAATTGAGGATGAAGGCGATATCTATGAGAGCATCGAAGATATCTGGCCTGATTATCCAAGCAAGGATGATTTCTTCTTTAATGAAGATGAATACTAAAAAAGCTGACTAAAAATAGCCAGCTTTTTTAGTATTTAACAAATATATCAGACACTTTTTTGGGTCTTAGAAGATCTAGCCACGAAAAGCCCTCAAGCAGTGTAGCTTCAGGATTAACCTTGCCGGGAGGGTCAATGACACCCTCGGGGTTCTGATATTCATTTATTTCCATAATTTTCCCATGATCCACAAGTATCTCGACCCTGGCACATTTGGCCTTGTTTACCCCCACAATTTTATCTCCGTCAAGAAGGTAATACACAGTTTCACCATTGCCTTCAATCTCAATCTTGTAAAGCTCGTTGTTCCTGAAATACCCGGTCATCGATCTTCCTTTTATCTGGTTGTATCTCCCCTGATCCACCTGGGCGGCAATAAAAGCATTATTGTATAACCGCATGTGATCGGCCTGCCTGTTTTTAGTATAAATGGCAATAGTGTCGGCCGTAAGCTGGTTTTCCTGCGACCATATTACCGGCGCATCGAATAAGCGTATGACTGAATCCCTGAAGGAGTAGGAGAGGGAATCGCATTTTGCCTGGAGATCCTTGCTGAAGATCCTGCACCCATAGAATGCTCTCATAAGTCTGTACGGGCCCGATGTCGAATCGGATCTAGTTACTGAACTTATAGTGTCGGCATGCATGTACAGGGAATCCCTGTTGTCGGAAACCTGTATAAAAACTGCACTGTCGGTGACCATGAACCTTTCCGGAGTCTTGTAATACCAGGCATAGTTTCCCCTGACAATTACATCATTGGTCGTGTCGGTAATGCTTGTATTGCGGAACGATTCACCATATCCTGTCTGTCCGTTGTAAAAAAGCGAATCACCCCTGATTACCTGCTGTCTGTTGTCAATCATTGCATTCTTCCATATCCGTGATATGTCGTTTTTTGTGTCATACCATCCTTTTTCACAATACAGGTAAAGGCTGTCTCCAACCATTTCAGAGGGACCAGTAAAGAAAGCTGTTTCGGTTTTGGTATTGTAATCCATTGTATCACCGGTCATTACGTATTCAGGGTTAACAATCTTAACAGAGTCCTTGAAATGGAACATGTTTTCGGTTACATAATAGATCCCTATGATGCTGGTAAGGGTGTTTTCGCCGTTTATGATCTTTCCCCTGTCATCGTATGTTGCAACCTCTTTCGCAACATCATATTTAGCCGAGTTTGTATACAGATGCGTTTCCTTGTCGATCAGTTCTACGTGGCCGTCAACCGTTGATGTCTCAGTTGTCCCGTCATAAAAAAGGCTGTCACCGGTAAGCTCCAGTGTATCGCCCTGCTGCATATGGATCCTGCTGTATGCTTTTATCTGGTTATACCCCGTATAAAACCTGGCACTGTCGCACCACATAAGAATATCCTTGTGCTTAAGCTCCACATTTCCAATGAGGCGCGACATCCGTTTTCCGGTAAGCTTTTCCACCTCATCATAACCCTCATCTGCATGAAGGACTTCAATCATGGTCTTCCCGGGCTTTTGCAGGGGTACTTCCTGGGAGTCGAGCACGGAGAAACTGAGGAATAGCGTTGTTGCAAACAGTGTATACCTGATTGTCAATGAAACATTTGATAGATCAAATGACTCTATTTCAGCCATCCCTCTTTAAGAAAATTGCATGACTTGAATTCGTCACTTACTTTTATATATGTAGTTTCGAGCTTTTTTGCGATCCATTCCTTATACGAGTTCTCGCGTTTTTTCATAAGTGCTGCATTGTAAAGATACTGGTAATCATCCTTCAGGTTTACCCTGTGGGCTGGGATTTCGTCATCAAGTCGTACTATCCTGAAGACTATATTGCCAATTTCGTCAGAGGTTTGGAAAGGATCTGATATCTCACCGACCTTCAGTTCCCTTACCTTTACATACATCTCTTTACTGAGTTCATCAAGTGAAAACCAGGTGATTCTGTCCGAAGGATTGGTACTTACAAGCTTGCCCCCGTTTACCCTGCTGTCGAGGTGGCTTGAGTATCTCATGGCAGCAGTCTCGAATTTAAGGCTGTCCTTGCGGATAAGCTTTGCGAGGCTGTCGAGAATTGCTATGGCCCTTTCTGCCTGTTGTGGTTTTACCTTGGGACGGATGAGTATATCCCTCGTATTGACAAGATCACCCTTCCTGTCGATGAGCTGAATGATATGGAATCCGTACTTTGTTTCGACGATCTTTGAAACTGTATTCTTGGTAAGACTGAAAGCCGCATCGGCATACGGTTTTTCAAGCTCCCCCCTGAGTTTGTAGCCAATCTCACCGCCATTGGCCGCTGTACCGTCCTCCGAATTCATAATTGCCAGGACCTGGAAACTCTTCCCGGCAAGGATCTCGCTCCTGATCTCAAGAAGCTTTTGCCTTGCATCTGCCTTATTTTCCTCATTGTTCGGCGGGTCGAGCTGTATAACACTTAGCTGGACTTTGGAGGGAATAACCGGAAGGCTGTCCTTTGGGATTGAATTGAAAAACTTCTTCACATCCCCCGGCGTTACCGAAATGTCCTTCGCAATATTGTTCTGAACCTCCGAAATGATCTGTTGTTCCACCAGCGATTTCCTGATATCCCTGCGGATCTCAACCATGCTCTTTTTGAAATAGGTCTCAAGAGCCTTCTCGCTTCCTACCTGCCTGATAGCATCATTCAGCTTCATGGTTAGATCTGCTTCAACCATGTCGTCGGTAACCTGTATGCTATCGATACGGGCCTGGTCGAGGAAGAGCTTGGAGATCATCAGTTCCTGCAGCGCGCCGCAACTCAGATCTTCAAGAGGCTGTTTGCTGCCTCTTTGCCTGAGGTCTGTAACCCTGTTCTCAATATCCGACAGGTATACAACTTCATTCCCCACAATTGCAGCCACCGCCTCGACCAATGTCTGTGAATTTGCAGCTGAAATACAAGATACCATCACAATACCCGTCAGAAAACCAAATCTTGAACTTCTTTTCATCATCAGTAAATCTTAAAATCGTTGTTTTTAAGAGCCTCTTCATAAATACCATTGTCAAGCGCCTGGATGAACGCGATCCGGCGGCTATTCCAGATAATCCTTTTAATATCGTCCCTTACATATTCAAATGGGGAGAGAGTTCCCCTGAGCCTGTAATCATTGATTGTAACCAGACAGACTGAAGAGGAATCAGTAGTTTCATAAAACGTGTTCCTTTTCAGGAAATTCTCCTGGTTATTAATGTCGGCATTCATTTCTATTGAAAGCCGGTCCATTGTTACCCATTTCTCATTGAAATCATCATATTTCTCGGCGAACTGATAGCACAGGCTTTCAAGTTCCTGGAGATCCTTCTGGCTTCCCGATCTTGCAAGCGTTCTTATCCTCGAAAGATTGGGGGTCTCAGCCGGCAGCTTAATGAACTGGGCTTTAACTATATTCGAGGTTAATCTAAAGCTGGACTCATTTGCAGCATAGTAACTTTCAAGCTCATTATCAGCAATAATCGTATCCATTTTTTCAAGCATCATCTGACGCTGATATTCATAAATTATCAGATTTACCCTGCTTTCATTCAGCTCCTGTTCAATCTCATCGCGCTTTTCTGATGAAATGTTTGATTCGGCTTTCCGGAACATGAGCTCTCTTTTGACCCATTTATTAATATAGTTCTGAATAACCAGTGAACTGTCCGCTTTGGCAACTCCTGATTTTATCTGTTCAGGAATCATGTCATAATAAAGCGTCGAGTTTCCGGCTTTTGCAACAGGGACACGTCTGGCCTTATCTTGCCTGCTACTGCAGGCCGAAAGCACCAGAATAATAAGTATGATGATCGTTTTATTCATTGTCAAGCCTCTTCTTCACCTCCTTGAACGCCCTGCTGTTTATGGCGACCTGATATTTTTCCTTTAATTTTCTCACCCATTCCGCGGTAAGCCAGTCCTGGTAGCCCGAAATCATCTCCGCCTGTACATCCCCGAAAGGAGGAGGTTCGGAGTAAACTCTTCCGGCTGCGCTGTCACGCGAAAGATAATTGATTTTATTCTTCTGATAATAGTCCTGCAAACCTGTTGAGTCATCCATTACCCTGTTCCAGACTTCCTTTGAAGAGACATCAAACAGCAGGATCCCGTCATGAAACTCATTCATCAGGTACCTGAAGTCGGGATATTTTGATTCAAGCATCGAATCTTCATATTTAATGATCTCTTCCGAAGCAGATGATTCGACTGATTTATCAATGAAACCGGTAGGATCTGATACAGCAGCCATCCGGCCTTTCTCATCAAGATAAGCGCCAAATTCACGGGCGGAAAAATGCCGGCCGGCAAATGAATAAATATCATGCGGCGGCATGTTCTTACTTATGTAATTTGATTTACCCCTGAAGATCAGCGAATCAGTATTCGCGATAAACCATTCGCGGACAGACTGATTTACACTGAAGCCATACTCTTTCTTAAGCTTATCCACTAATGATTTCTTCCCCAGCGCGTTAATATTTGATTGATTCATTTTGCTTTCAAGATATGGCTTTGCTTCGTCAAAAGTATCGGGTGGCTTCCTGTCGAGCAGCTTTATTATATGAAAACCATATACCGTGCGGACAGGCATCGTATATTCCCCTGTGTCCCTGATCGAAAATGCTGCTTCGGAAAAATCAGGGATTATTTCGCCTGCTCCGAACCAGTTCATTTCACCTCCACGTGCCGCAGACTCCTTATGATCCGACAGGTTTTTTGCCAGGGTTTTAAACGACTCACCTGCCTTCAACCTTGAATATATACTATCAATTGCAGCCCTGGCTTTGTTTATGGTCTGGTCATCCGCGCCCGGAGGTGCAGCTTTCATTATGTGTGCCACCTTTATCTTACCTTTTGACGGCCTCAGGTCTTCAACCCTTATAATATGATAGCCGAAGCT
>JBAVOD010000472.1:0-7046 GCA_049691735.1 Bacteroidales bacterium | reverse complement strand
GTGAAAGATAAAGGGTCATTCATTATTTCGGGCAGGCGTACATATGCCGATCTGGTCTTGCGTTCCCTGATCAGGGCAAATATCATACGCGATACAACACTCAGCGATCCCCGGCTTTATTTTTATGATTTTAATGCCAAAGCAAATTACAGGATATCCGATAAAGACAGGATTTTTCTGTCAGGATACTTTGGCAGGGATGTGCTTGGTATTACTGATTTTGGTTTTGACTGGGGAAATTCGACGGCGACCTTCCGATGGAATCACCTGTTCAGTGATAAACTGTTTTCAAATACATCGCTGGTTTTCAACAATTTTAACTATATTCTGAACAATGGTTCCTCTTCAAGTCCGGTAAATATCGTTTCAAAAATCCGTGATTTTACAGTTAAGCAGGATTACCAGTATTCTTCAGACAAAAACAATCAGATAGAATTCGGCTTTGCTTCAACCTTTCACAGAATGGTACCCGGAACAATAACAGGCGTCGATACAAATACAGTAGTGAAAAGCCTGCCGATAAATAGCTCAGTCGAAAATTCGGTTTACATTTTGCACGATTACAGGTTTACATCAAAGCTCAATGTAAACTACGGGCTGAGGATCTCAGAATTCAGCCTTCTCGGAACTGCACCATTTTACAGATATGATAGCTACAATCTGGTCGACTCGGCTAAAAGTATTGTCGATTCAACAATGAAGGTAAAAAGCTTTATAAGATTTGAACCCAGAATGGCAATAAGTTATGTGTTCAATGATGAAAACTCAATAAAAGCTTCTTACACTAGGAATGTACAATACCTTCATCTTTTGTCAAATTCCACTACCGGAAGCCCGACAGATATGTGGATCCCAAGTAGTTATAATACAATTCCGGAAACGTCGGACCAGTATGCATTCGGATATTACAGGAATTTCAATGATAATAATTATGAAGTTTCAGCCGAGGTTTATTATAAAAGCCTGAGCCATCAGGTCGACTATATTAAAGGCGCAATGCTGAATTTTAATGCAAACGTCGAATCGCAGTTAATTTACGGCAAAGGCCGCGCCTACGGTATAGAACTATTGCTGAAAAAGAAATATGGCAGGCTCAGCGGATGGATAGGCTATACCCTTTCGCGTTCCGAGAGGCGGTTTGGGGGAATCAATGACGGACTATGGTATCCTGCAAAGCAGGACCGCACCCATGATATATCAGTCGTTGGCGTTTACGAACTGCCCAAAAACTGGACGATTTCTGCTACCTGGGTATACAATACCGGTAATGCTGTGACCTTTCCCAAGGGTGCTTACCTGATCGATAACAGGGTTGTTCTCCTCTATACCGACAGGAACGGGAACCGTATGCCTGCCTATCACCGGCTTGATCTGGGCGCAACAAAGCAATTCCGGAAGAGAAAAAATTTCGAATCAAATCTTACATTTTCGGTATATAACGCTTACAGCCACGATAATGCTTACACAATTACGTTCAATCTGAATGAAGATACCAAAAAGATTGAAGCCATCCAGACTACCTTGTTCAAGCTGGTCCCTTCAATCACATATAATTTTAAATTTTAGTTTCGCGGGAAAATGATGCTGTAAAACAGTGATGTTCTAATTCAATTAAGAAATGCCGGAATCGAGTACTCTGTATAAAATGATTCATTTCACAGTAGTGATATGCCTGGTCGGATTGACTGCCTGTCAGAAAGTGATTAATTTTGATTTGAACAGCCCTTCTCCGCAGCTGGTGGTCGAAGCAAACCTTTCGGATCAGCTGATGGCGGGCATAGTGATACTGTCACAAACAGTGAATTTTAATGAGATCACTCAGATCCCTCCGGTAACCGGGGCGGTAGTTGAAATATCAGATTCAACATCCGGAATTAATGAGATCCTTCACGAAGCATCGGAAGGAGTCTATGTGACCGGTCATTTAAAGGGAATACCCGGACACAGGTACAGGATGAAAATTGAAGTCAACGGGCAGGAATACAATGCGGTTTCCGAAATGCCTTACCCGGTCGGAATTCAAAGCCTGGAAATAATATCTGAGCTTCATTATCCGTCCCTGGCCGGCGGGACCGACGACGAACCGACATTGCATTACAGGGTAAAATTTGAAATTGCTGATCCGGCAGAGTATGCAAACTATTACAGATTTGTTATTTATCATAAAAACAGGATAATAAGCTCACACAGGGTATTTAGTGATCAATTTCATAACGGGAAGATCATTGCTGATGATTTTCTTCTTCACGATTCGGATAGTTTTGACCCGGGCGATACGATAAGGATTGAGTTGCTGAATATTGATAAAAACACGTACAATTTCTTCCGGACACTGCGTGATGGTGCGGGTGGATTAAGCTTTCTGTCGGCATCGCCGTCAAATCCGGTTTCTAATATTTCAAATGAAGGATTAGGCTATTTCAGTGCAAGCTCGGTGAAGGAAGGGTACGTGGTTGTACCGTAAATACTAACTTTATCCTCAAAAATTAATGATAAATAAGAATCACCAGTACCATTTAAAAGGCCGCATCTGGATTGAAATTGACGATAAGACTTTTATTGGCGAAGGCAAGGCTTATCTGTTAAAGAAGGCTGCTGAACTTGGTTCCCTTCGCAAGGCATCGGCAGAACTTGATATTTCATACAGGCAGGCATGGAACAGGATCAACCAGATGAATAAAGCATCAGATAAGCCTGTGATAATCCTTCAGCGAGGCGGTAAAAATGGAGGCGTAGCTCAAATAACCGAATTTGGCAAAGAAATTCTCAATATTTTTGAAAAATCCCAAAATGAATTCAGGAATTTCTTAAACAATCAATCTTTTACGCTGAACATTCCATCCTGACCGTCCAATCTAAAAAGTTTTGTTTCTGTGATTAATTCTTTATTTTTACTATCGTTATTCCTGGCAAGAATAACGGATACCCTGATTCAGCTCATGGCTTGAATATAAACTATGAAATTTATCTTTACAGCAGCAATTTTAATACTGGCCGGAGTATGTGGATTTGCCCAAACAAAGGCAGACACTTCTTCAATCTTGTCAAAAACCTACATATTGGGCGAAGTAAAAGTAAACGCAATCGTCGATAAGACAACTGTCGATGCATCCGAAATGCAAAAATACAATGCAAAGAATGTCAGCAGCGCATTGAGAACCTTGCCTTCGCTCGTAATAAGCGGGAATGGCGCGCGAAACGAAGCCACTATTTACCTTCGGGGATTTGATATACGGAGTGTGCCTGTATTCATTGACGGTATTCCGGTTTACGTTCCATACGACGGATATGTTGATCTGGCGCGTTTCACTACTTCTGACCTGTCAAAAATCGATGTGGCCAAAGGCTTTTCCTCCATGACCTTCGGTGCCAATACAATTGGAGGGGCAATTAATCTGGTTGGTATGAAACCTGCTCAAAGGCTCGAGTTAAACGCCAGGTTCGAAGCCATGAGCGGAAAGGGTTACGAGACTAAAATAAACCTGGGTACAAACCTTGGGAAAGCCTACATTCAGTCGGGATTTTCATTTCTGCAGAGAGCGTTTATTCCGCTTTCAGAAAATTTTGATACCAGTTTACTTGAGACAGATCGCCGGCGGGATAATTCATACCAGAAGGATATTAAAGGTAGTTTTAAAATTGGATACACTCCGAATGCAACAGATGAATACAGTATTAATTATATCTATTCACACGGCAGTAAGGGAAATCCGGTATACCTGGGTACTGATAAAAACACACGTGTCAGGTACTGGAACTGGCCCTATTGGGATAAGCAGAGTATTTATTATATTTCAAGGACGGCCATCGGTACAAAATCTGAGCTGAAAACCCGTGCTTACTTCGATAAGTTCAAAAACGAACTCAGCAGTTTTGATGATAATTCCTATTCCTCCCAGGAGAAAGGATCTTCATACAACAGTTTTTATAACGATTATACTGTTGGTGGTATTCTTGAACTTGCAAGCGACTGGAACAATGCTAACCACCTGGTAGTTTCATTGCATATAAAAAACGACAATCATAGCGAACACAATGATGATGAGCCGGTCCGTCATATTGCTGATAATACTTATTCGGTGGGAATTGAAAATACATTTAAGCCATCTGTCAAACTTAGTTTTATTCCGGGTATTAGCTATAATATGCGAAACAGCTTACTGGCTGAAGACTATAACTCAGTTGATAACATAATCAGTAGTTATCCTAAAAACAAAAACAATGCCTTCAATGCACAATTAGCCTCCTATTATATAATCACGGAAGGCTTAAATTTAAGTTTCAATATAGCATACAAAAGCCGGTTTGCCACTATGAAAGACCGCTATTCGTACCGGTCGGGTACAGCTCTGCCTAATCCTGACCTTCGATCGGAAACTGCCGTTAATCTGGAGCTGGCATCAACTTTTGATATAGCTGATAAAGTCAATATCCGGCCTGAACTATTTTACAGCCGCCTGAACAACACTATACAAATAGTAAGCAACGTTCAGGGCGATCTCTCGCAAATGCGGAATACAGGGGAAGCTGTTTTTAAAGGAATTGATCTGAGCTTTATTTATAACCCTGTTACAGTCTTGAATTTATATGCCGCCTATTCATATATTCAGCGTAAAAACATTAGTAATCCCGATATTTTGTTTACTGACGTTCCAGATCACAAGCTGTTTGCTTCAGTCGAATACACCATAATTAAAAAATTAATGGTCAATCTCTCCGGTGAATTTGATTCCGGACGTAACAATGCCAGTGATGGCACCAGGGTGTTGGCAGGGTATTTTGTATTGAATACTCAGGCATCGTGGAATTTTGCAAACGGCTTCACTGCTGAAATCGGCATAAACAATGTTTTTGATAAAAACCATACGATTCAGGAAGGTTATCCTGAGGAGGGCAGAAACTTTTACACTGCATTATACTTTGACCTGCAAAAGAGAGACGAATGATTATTGAAAAGACATATAGCCTGCTTAAAAGCAAGTACAGGAAGGAGTTTGCTGAACTTACAATATCTGACGTTAAAATCGGAATATATCTTACGGCGGTCCGGTTGTCCGATAACAGCACCGGCATTTCTGCCACCTTAACCCATGATAATCCTTTTTGCGCCAAAGCCAACAGGGACTTTGGTGAATTTACACCCCTGAAGATCAGAGGACAAAAAATTTCGGATATCCTGGAAACACAGAAAGAGTCAGGTATTTTATCTTCATTAAAAACGGCAGTATTAAGTGCTGTTTCATCCGGAATAATCTCTTCAGGTAATTACAAAATCATTGAGAACTGTGATCCAATTCAGTTATTGGATCTTAAACCCCTGAAAATAATAACTATCGTTGGTGCTTTCCAGTCATATATCCGGAAAATAGCAGAAACAAATAATAAACTATTTGTCCTTGAGCTTAATGAAAATGCCCTGGCAACGGAGCAAAAAAAATTCTATATACCCGCCGGCGGATACCGAAAAATAATTCCGACTTCAGATATTGTTATTATTACCGGTCAGACGATTGTGAACAGGACAATCGATGACCTGCTGTCAGTCATTTCCCCGGGGACGCAGGTCATAGTTACCGGCCCGTCAAGCAGTATCCTTCCGGACGTACTGTTTGAGAATAAAGTAACGATCATTGGTACCTTCAGGATTACAGATCCTGAAATCCTGTTTGACATTGTCAGCGAAGGGGGAACAGGCTATCATCTTTATAAGTACTGTGCTCAGAAAATATGCATTTTAAAAGGGGATGAGATATAAACTGAGCGAAAAATGGATTAAAGCATCAATTGCCGGTACTATTTGGGCAGCATCAGAAATAGTTCTCGGCAGTTTCCTTCATAACCTGAAGGTGCCATTTAGTGGCAATATACTGACCGCTATTGGAATAATCATACTGGTTTCAATCAGTTATATCTGGAAGGAAAAGGGTCTTTTCTGGCGAGCCGGATTGGTCTGTGCATTAATGAAGACTATGTCGCCAAGTGCCGTAATATTCGGTCCGATGATAGCAATATTCTGTGAAGCTCTTTTGCTTGAATTTACAATCCGGCTTTTAGGCAGAAATATAGGAGGTTACCTTATCGGGTCAATGTTAGCAATGTCATGGAACTTATTTCAAAAGATTGCGAATTACATAATTTTTTACGGAACCAATATTATCGGGGTTTATAACAATCTGTTAAAGCTTGCTCAGAAACAGCTTAATATTCAGACAGATATCGCCTGGTTGCCGATAATAATACTGCTTATACTGTTTGCTCTTTTTGGACTTTTTGCAGGGGTCATTGGAATATTAGCCGGCAGGAAAATGTTAAAGCAGCCAGGTCCTGATTTCACAAATATTCAGGAAAAATCAACTCAGGTAGTCCCCGATTATGCCGGAAGGAGGTTCAATTATTCAATTATCTGGCTTTTTATAGATGTTGTTATGATCGTTGTCTCTTTGCTTTTGTTAAATTATTCATCATGGATCGTCTGGAGTCTGGCAATTACCTTTATGGTAACTACCTGGTCGTTAAGATACAAAAGAGCATTACGTCAGGTGTCTAATCCGAAATTCTGGATTTTCTTTGTGCTTATCACACTCATAACAGCTTTCGCTTTTACAAATGCTCAGGCTGCCGATTATTCGTGGCAACATGGACTTTTGACCGGCATCCAGATGAATTTCAGGGCAGCTGTAATAATCGTTGGATTTTCAGTTTTAGGAACTGAATTATATAATCCGGTAGTAAGGAATTATTTTCAAAAGACTTCATTTAAGAATCTTCCTCTTGCACTTGAACTTTCAGCTGAAAGCCTGCCTTCATTTATTACTTATATTCCTGATATTAAATCTCTTATGAGAAATCCTGTTTCAATCTTGTATAAAGTTATTTCACAGGCAGACAGGAGACTCTCCGAAATTAAGGACAGAAATGCGTCAAAGCCCGGAATATTCATTGTAAGCGGGTCAGTTGGTGAGGGGAAAACCACTTATACAAAGGAATTAATTGACTTTCTTAGAAAGAATAATTTAAATGTCGGGGGGATAATTTCTGAAAGGATA
>JBAVOD010000471.1:0-2361 GCA_049691735.1 Bacteroidales bacterium | reverse complement strand
GAATATTATAGAACAGATTATTGATGTCCGGAATAATTATGGGCTAGCTTATGACCCCGTTGGTATTTTGATAGATTCGTTTGAAAAAGGTAGTTTAATTGCCGGCATTCCTGTAGTAGGCTCTCTCAGGGAGGTCTCTGCATTTCTCAAAGATACGGAGCTCAATTTCTTGTTCGCCCTCTATAAGCCTGAAAAGCTTAAGGAGAGATATGACCTCCTGAAAAGTCTGAAGATCCCCATATCGCGGTTTGTAAATTTTTATCATCCGCTTTCATATATTTCTGCCAGCCTGGCATCCGGGACCGGGAATATAGTTTTGAGTAATTCGACAATTCAGAGTAGTGTTAAGATCGGATATTTTAATATCATAAATTCCAATGTAACGATCGAGCATGATTCATTGTTGGGTGACGGAAATTTTCTGGCTTCAGGAGTAACGATCGGCTCCCGTGTAACAATTGGCAACCATTGTTTCTTTGGTCTCAATTCTTCGGTAAGGGAGAATGTCATTCTTGGGAGCAATGTATATGCCGGGATGCAATCGGCTGTTCTTAAAAACTTTGATAATGAAATTATTGCAGGGATCCCGGCAAAGCCTCTATCTGAATAAACCAATGACAATTCCCTTCAACAAGCCCTGGACTTCCGGTAAATCGTTCGAAAATATACGTCAGGCCATTAATAACGGACATTTATCCGGGAATGGACCCTATACCCATAAATGTCATGATTATTTTAAACACCGATATGAACTTAATAGCTGTTTCTTAACCACTTCATGCACCGATTCCCTCGAAATGGCAGCTATGCTGGTTGGAATAAAGCCATGTGATGAAGTAATAATTCCGTCTTTCACATTCGTTTCTACTGCTCTGGCATTTGAAAGGCAAGGAGCTCTGATCCGATTTGCAGATTCAAGGCCTGATCACCCGGGAATTGATGAAAACCTGATAGAACCTCTTATAAACAAAAGGACGAGAGCTATCGTACCGGTTCATTATTCCGGAATTGCCTGTGACATGGACAAAATTATGGCCCTTTCTGGAAAATATGACCTTTTTGTTATTGAAGATAATGCCCATGGGATAGAAAGCTTCTACAGGGACAAACCTCTTGGAAGTATAGGACATTTTGGCTGCTATTCGTTCCATGAAACGAAGAATATTCAATGTGGAGAAGGGGGCATGCTGGCTGTGAATGACAACCGTTTCAGGGACCGGGCGGAGATTGTATGGGAAAAGGGTACTAACAGGGCTCAGTTCTTCAGGGGAGAATCTTCTTATTACGAATGGAAAGACACCGGCTCGTCTTTTCTTCTTTCCGACATAAATGCAGCATTATTGCATGCCCAGATGGAAGAGATCAATGTTATCCAGGAGAAAAGAGTGACCCTATGGCATCGGTACAACAATGGTTTTAAAGAACTGGACAAGAAGGGATATATAAAGGTTCCGGTAATTCCTGAATACTCAACACTAAACGGTAATTCCTTTTACCTTGTATGCAGGGACAGGCCGGAAAGGGATGGACTTATCAGCTATTTAAGAGATTTCGGGATTATGGCATTGTCCCATTATCTGCCCCTCCACAGGTCAGAATACTATTCCGGTAAACATGACGGCAGAACTCTTGAAATGAGCGTTAAATACAGTGAGACGCTTGTAAGATTCCCGCTTTATCATGAGCTCACTATGGAACAGGTTGATGAGATTGTTGACCGATCCAGTCATTTCTTATGCAAATAATAAGGAAAAAGGCGGACTTGTTATTTTTAACCGCAGGTTTTCTGTTGAGCCTTTTTTACATATTTTATTTTAAACCCGTTTCTGATGTTGGCGATGGACCTTCCTATCTGAATTATGCTCAGAGAATAACTGAGAGCGTCGATACAACATCCTTCATTCACCGTTCTCCTTTATATCCCTCGATTCTTGCTTTATTGATCTTGATGTTTGGGAACAACACCGGAATTGAAGCAGCAATAGTAATTCAATTTTTTTTATTATTTGCCTCGTCAATTCTGATCTATAAAATATTGATTGAAAATGTTTTTGTTACCAGGGCGCCCGCGATTTGCGCAGCATTTTTAATACTGATAAATCTCTCGGCTGTCTTTTATGGTTATATGCTCCTTTCCGAAACAATGACCCTCTTCTTTTTGGTTGTTTCGATATGGTTTATTATTAAAGGTCTGAACAGCTCAACAGCTATTCCTTTCCTCATAGCAGGTCTGGTATTATCGGCAATGGTGCTTACACGTTTCAACACTTTGCCTTTAATTTCGGTTTTTGTCATCATTATTTTATTACTTCCGGCGGGAAAATCAATGGTATTAAAGAGGATCAGAATACGAAATCTGAC
>JBAVOD010000470.1:0-13522 GCA_049691735.1 Bacteroidales bacterium | reverse complement strand
CAAAGTCAAATAAATTAATTTCACCACATTTAAACTTAGGGCGTTATTTGACGAATTTGAGGCGGTTAGAGTGCATAGGCCGGTCGCCTTGACCACTTTCCGCCGGTAAAATGGATATTTTTATATTTATCTATAATTCACAGGATTAACTCCGACCTTGGGTGGTCAATTTGTGCCGGCGAAAGATGTGCAGGGTCACCAGCTTTTGCAGTATACTTTCTGAATAGATCCCACAATAAACAAAGCTACTTTAGCTTTCCCTGCTGTCTGGTTCCTTCTCCGCCAGCTGTCGGACCACTGGGCAATTTTTTAACGCTCGGCCCGGTACTCGCTCTCACTCTCGCCGGATTCAAAAGTTAATTAATCGTAGTTTGATTCGATAAAGATATATTACTGTCCTATTATTCGTAAATTTAGGAACAGTGTTTATTTAACATGGATGATCAAATCAGATTGGCCGCCTTTAAAGTGCATCTGGATGAGCAGGTTTGTTTATGGCCTTTGACGGTTGTTAAAATTGTTTTTTAAATTTAGTAACCCTTAATTGAAATGAGTGCCAAAAAAATCGCCTTTCTCCTTATTAGGTTGTTTAGTCTTGAGGTTTTAACATCAGCTCAAATTCCTCAGGTTGTTGTATTTAATCATACTCTGCGATGGACAGACGAAGTAAAATTCCCAAATTATTTTCTGCAACCCGAAATCCGTGATTCCGTGTTCAATAACACTAAAGCCGAATTAATGACATGGCTTTCTGTCACAGACATAAAATTTCCAGACGATATCCAATATTCATTTATCCCGGGGTTTGGGAAAAATAAATCAATAATGCCTGAAAATACTACGGGAGATAATACTGAAATTGGAATTTTCTCTTTTATTACCAGGGCAACCGTAGGATATGGGATGCTCTGGAATTTTAAGATCATTATCAGACAAAACAAGAAGATTCTCCTGGAGAAGGAAGTCAGCCATGAACTTGAATATTTCACACCTTCAGGTTATCTGGAATTGAGACGATGGATCTCCCCGGAAGAATTCCGGGATATTTTTCATAAGCTAGTCCGGGAAACACTTGGTTTTATGCCAGCTGCAAATGAAAAGATTATACTTGGGTCATTGGAATCGATTGAAAAAAGGGTACAGGCCATTTCCCCGCGATTGAAGCGGACTTTGTTAAAAATAAACGGAGGATGGAAAACAGGGGGAAATTTCTCAGGTCTGATTGAATCAGGAACTGATACTCTTCTTAACTTTAATTTCAAGCAGAAGGAAATCATAGAGACTAAAACTTCGCTTAAGCGCCCTTTACTTGCAGCTTTATTTACTGCCATTACAGGTTTTGATATTCAATACGATGAGGAAACAATAAGTGAATTAGATGGTGTGCTGACTTTTCCGGATAATCAATTATTTGAAATTAAGCTGAAAAGTATCACTACCAGAACCAATTCGGTTATAGGTGACGATAATAGAGTAACCAGGATTTCAAATCCTTTAACTGCTGAAATATTTGATCAGAAATTACCATCAGGTTATTTCTTATATGTATCTCTCGAGAAAGTCAATACAACTGACAAAACAACAGAAAAGACAAACGCTTTTTCAGGCACTCAAAAACTGAATACTCTGGGGATTGAGAGGATCCACAGGATTAAGGGTTCCTTATCGGATAGACCAATTTTCGGAGAGTTCAATGAAAATCAAGGCATCGTGATGATAAATTCAGAAAATGACCTTTTAGGCGTTATGATAGCAGAAAATTGTAACCCTGAGAGCAGGTCTGTAAGCGGTGGCAAGGTTTCTAAAAACAAAACTTTTATTGCCCCTGAAGGATATAATAGTTATAATATTAAAAGAACATCAATGGAGAATACGAAGAAAGTTGAATGGTACCCGTTTTACCTTGATGAAAACTCAACTGAGGAATCGAGAGAATTTTGCATTGAAACCCTAGTCTGTATGTTTTTTGGTATTGGAAATATGAATTCTACCTCCGGGTCAATTGATAACTAACTGCAAATGCCGGAAGCCTTGACCACATTCAGCCGACTGTAACATTTCAGTAATTGTTTATTTATCAAAGGATTAACTCCGGCGCCAGATGGTCAATCTAATCCGGCGCCAGGATCTTGATTTAATCGATCAGGAGTTTTTTTACTACTTCGTCATAATAGGGTTTTTCTTTCAGGCTTGCACGAGAACCAGGGAAATAGAGAATATTCACTTCAATGAAATTGGGAAAGTCAAAATCACGCATCACTACTGCACAGCGCATATCATTTGATAGGCGCGTGTTGTCTATCATCGGGAACTGAAAGTAATCTATAGTGAATTCCTGAGTTACCATGTTAACAAACTTTTCGTTTAAAGAGGTCTCAATATCGAGCCTCACATTTACGGTTTTTTCACCCGCATTATAACTCAAAGCTGTCAGATATACAACCCTTTTGTATACACTATTCGTGTTTCCAACTTTTACGGTGTCATAAAACACCTTGGAATCTTTCCAATCCATGGCCACATCCTGGGAAAGTGCCGATTTATGATCGATAGAATCGGCAGGGAAAGTAATAAACATTGCCGCCATGGCAGCAGCGCCTTCGAGGCTTGAAATTTGCTTCGAAATAACATCTCCTGCCATTTTATACAACCGCTTCCTGTACTCTGCTTTGAGCGGTGTACTTTTTACTGTGGCGATTTGCCGGTCCATGTAAACAAAAAGCGGCATCAGATTGAGCGACTCATGGAAATTATAAGCCAGCAGTTCGAGTTGCAGGATATTCTCATCCAGTGAGCGGGAATCCTTAAGAATGGTGCTGAGAATTGAATTGAACATGTCTTTCCTCAGGGCGCTTTCGGATTGTTCCCGGCTGCTCATCAATTCGGTGTAAAGCCTGATTTTCGAGTCATTATTCTGTTTATTGTTCAGATATTTAGAACCAAAATAACTGACCAATGCAATTGTCAGGGCGGCGATCAGGCCGCCAATCGGTTGCATGACAATCTGTATCTTGTCCCACAAATCCCGTTTCCCCTTTTGGGGTACTAAATGTTCTTCAGCACCCATTTGTCACCAGCTTTCTGCATCAATAAATTGTAACGGGTTGACTTGTTGGATGAAAAAACTTCAAAACTAGCTTCTTTGTATCCAACCACTCCAAGAACAAATTTCCCTACCTCCTTAATTGTAACCGTAAAGTAGCCGTTTACATCAGTGGTGGTTGAAGCCACCACTTTGTCATTTAGCTTTATTTGCACTACCTGATTAGTCAATGGTTTTCCGTCCTCGCCTTTTATTGTCCCATAAATTTCTCCTGCACTAGAAAGAATTGGGACAAACAACAGGATAATAAATAATAATCTTTTCATTTTAATAAGACTTTTATTGGATAAAACCTGTTTGCTGATTTTGACCTGTAAATATAAGTTAAAAAATGAAGCAAGGACGGATTTTGAAGAAAATCAAACATGCACAAACCCAGAATGAAACCGTTAAAATAATCCAACTTATAACTTGACAAGCTTTTAGATCGAATAACTTTCACAGGCCATCGTTAAAATAGCTTGTTGTTTCGGCCAGTATTGGTATCTCAGAACTTTACCCAAATTCAATTCTTTTAGCTTTACACCAATTGGATGATTCCCAAATTCCAGACGAACATCTGATTGTTTAGTGGAAATTCCAGCCTCACACTCACTAAAGTTAAATTCTGATCTAAGTAAACCACGATCCTGTTGTAAGGTAATCGGATATACACGCTGCCTCAAAGAGGGTTTAAGATCTATTTTCCGTCCTGACAGGGTTAAAATATTTTCCCCTTCAATGTCAACTTTACAGCTAATCCATTGATCTCCGTTTTCAAAAGTGATTTCAGACAGGAATTCAGGATAACTGGCGATCTCAAGTCCTGTTTTACGGGCTTTTTCAGTCGTTACTGGCAGATAAAGAACATAAATCATTGGTACTTCAGGGGGTTTGTGTAAAATACCCGTAAACAGAGGGGAGATTCTATCCAGAATGAAAGGAATTCCGATTGATACTGCATTGTACGGCCCCAGATCCGTTTCTTTGTATTCAGAAGCAGTTATTGTAACTAAACAATGCCAGGGTGTGACCCGAAATGGATTCATTCTTTTGGAAGGTAAAATGGTTTTTACCTTATCCAGCGGAGCAAGCAGAAACACACCTATGCTGGTTAAATCCTGATAAAATATCGGGACATGGATGTCGTAATTCCCAACTTTTACTGGTGCTTGTGTGATTCCTTCAAAGAAGTCTGGTTTCTGCATGGTTATCCCTTTTATGTTTTGCTGTTCATAATAAATTCTGAAGAGGTGGATGAAGAGGTCTCATCTGATATCATTATGGGTATACTGGCGTTTTGACACATTTTGAAATTTCCCAATTATTTAAATATTGAACTCGCATTATCCAGCCTCATCATATCATCGTCTGAAAGCCTGAATGACATCGAACCAGTGTTCTCCTTTACATGGATTTCCTTTGTTGCCCCAGGGATTACGACAACTGTATCACCATGATAATTGATGAGCCAATTGAGGGCCACCTGGGATGGCGTCACATTGTATTTAAGAGCAAGCTCCTTTACCAGCATTATTACTGGCCGGCTTTTCTTGAGCCCTTCAGGCTTGAACTGCGAGTTGTGCCTTCTTAATCCGATGTTTTTGAGCAATTCGGGATTATCATGAAACTTACCGGTGACCAAGCCCTGTGCAAGCGGTGAGTATGCAATGATTGAAATGCCTAGTTTTTTTGCAAGGCCTATAACACCATTCGATTCTATCTTGCGGTCGAGGAGATTATACCTGACCTGGTTTGATGCCAGCGGTATTCCTGTTTTATTGAGTGTCTCCCAGGCAGACTTCATCATTTTGGCCGAAAAGTTGCTGACCCCAATGCTTTTGATCAGCTTTCTGTCAAGCATTTCAGCCATAACTATCATTTCACTCTTTACACTGGAAAAGCTCCACGGCTGATGGATCTGATACAGGTCTATAGGATATGGTGCCAATGCTGTGATTCGCTCGTTAATAGTATTGGGGATATTTGAAGCGAAACGGAACATAGGCCACCATTTTGTGGCTATAATGACCTCCCCAGGCTTTTTACCGGCTGCCAGCAAACCTTTTGAAAGGGCTTTTTCTGAGGCTCCGTTACCATATAATTCTGCCGTATCAAACCAGTTAATCCCACCTTCAAGGGAAAGAGAAACAACCCTGTCTATAAGGTCATCTTCAAGTGTGGGCCAGAATTTACCTGCCATGTTTTTCTGTTTACTGAACTGCCAGCAACCAAGCCCTATTGGGGTCACCATAATATTGGTACGCCCTAGTTGACGCAAAATATTCATATTTCCCATATTATTGTTTTTTGATGAGTCTATTGTAGTTAATTAATGATTTATACTTCCGCAGGGGCTTTATTTTTATTTCAGATCTGGTTATTATAATAGAAAACAAAGCTACACTCACAATGGTTGACCGGAATAAATTGACCAGCATCCGGCGTTAAAAACTTGTTGTTTTGCATTGTATATTCATTTATGTCTGACTACCTATTTGTTTGGCGATGGCTTCAGGCTTTTATAATACCAAGGCTTTTACAATTAAATATATTTGCTGACTATATCTCTCGTAATGAAGGGTGCGGATATAAATCTTTTCATTACTTTCCATGATGAAAGCCATGATATCTTTGCGCCGTTTTTTTTGTTTTTTATCATCTCGCTTACCAAAAAGGGAGTTACTTTATCAGGATCATCCGCAAGAATATTATATATCCTGATAAGCTGTTTGTTTTTTGTTGGATCTTTCTTTAATGGCGCAAGAGTCATATCAGTCATGACCATACCAGGACTGATAGTACCTACAATCACAGGACCGTTTTTAATCTCTTTTGAAAATGCATCAGTAAAATATCTGACTGCCCGTTTTGAAGTTCCATAAGGTGCCAAACCTGAGAGTACTCTTCCGTCACTTCCGAGACCTTCCATATTATAGATTGCACCAAAACCCTTGAGCAACATCCGGTTATAAGCAACATAAGTTGAAAGCATTAATCCCTTAATATTTATGTCAATTATTTTCATAAATACATCAGGCGGAATCTGATAAAATGGAGCCTGTTCATTTGCAACTCCTGCATTATTTACCCAAATGTCAACCCTTCCAAAGCTTTTCAAGGTACTTTCCCATAGATTAATCAGATCCTTTTCATTCGTTACATCGCATTTCAATGCGACATAGTTTCCTTTATCAAATTGTTCTGAAAGTGATAATAATGATTTTTCCAGTGATTTCTCGGTTGTTCCTGAGTATGCGACATCCCAGCCACATCGAAGGAAATCCCTTACAAGTCCGGCACCAATGCCCCTGGTACCTCCAGTAACAACTGCTGTTTTCATGTCCGAATACAATTATTATTTTTTAAAGTAAAATTATCAAACAACTCAAATGCAAAGGATTTCGATCTCGAACGAATTTATCAGACCTTCTTTTGAAGTGGGGGGAAAGATGGACGGATATTATATCTGACCTATATTGCTTCTACGCTTGGAGCTTCGCCAATAATTGTTATCTTATTTGCATTATCAACAGAATGATATATGCCCGTACTGGCATTCATGAGAAATTCCACAAGGTAAAATCCGGTTGCTTCCGGGACATTTTCAGGGTAGTGGTCAAAGAAGGACGGATTTTGAACAAAATCAAATGCTTGTGGCAGTTTAAGGTTGCGGATAACGGTTTGCAGGGTAAGATTTGTCGTGAGATGAGTATTTGTTTTTCGTAATAACTCAACAATCTTGTTATTTTGCTTTGAATGTCATAATAAGTCCGCCAGTTGAAAGTTGTTGTAAGGAAACAAGTGTCAACGGTCTTGGAACTATACCTTTTTGAAACAACGGTCTTCCGCTGCCAGCAATAATAGGAGAAACTCCAATTCGATATTCGTCAAATAGATTGTTGTTAATAAAAGTCTCCGAAAGGTTCGCACTGCCAAAAACATACATATCACCACCACCCTGAGCTTTTAATTTGGAAATTTCTTCGGATGTATTTCCTTTTACCAAAGTCGAATTATTCCAGTCCACGGAGTTCAATGTCCGGGAACAAACCAGCTTAGGAATTTTATTCATGAGTTCGGCAATTTCACCTTTTGCTGTTTTCCAATAAGCAGCCATTCCCTCATAGGTGACCCGACCAAACACAAGGTAGTCCGCTGCTTTTAACTGTTCAATGCTTATTTTTTCAAGTTCTGGTCCCCAAACTAATTCATGAAAGGATAAGTCCCAGTTTTTGTCGCCCTCAAAATAGCCGTCAAGTGTAATTATGTTCCACATTATCAATTTTCTCATAGCCTTTTACTTTTATTAGCGATAAAGATCATGTTCATGGTTATTACAAGAAAGGAATGCTCTTATAAACACATGTGAATATCAATTTGTTCGTTTTTTTTATTCACTTGAAGTATAAGGTATTCACCTAATACTAAGGGTAGTAGGACAATCAGAAATTATTGGAACTGAGGCTAGAAAATTCCAGGATTCGAGTGAAAATGGAATGTTTTGTCGGAATACACAATGGAGATTTTATTCCACTCTTTCAGGGATCCGGCTTGAACCACTATTTCCTGTAAATTATAAACCTGTCATACAGAAGCAGTAACAGACTTCCTAAAACAGCAATGCCCGTGAAGAGGAACCAGATATGCCCGGGATGATATCTGTTCCAAAGAAACTGTTCAAGCTGGGTTGCATCCATATGCATCAGCGTTTGAGCTTTCGTGAAAAAATCATTCTGACTCAACCCTTCAGGATTCAGAACCAGGCCCTTTTCGGCCAGAGCCCTGGAAAGAAGGTAATATTTATCGGAAATCACTTCAAATGGTTTGCCTGAGATCCAGCCTGCTGCAAAATGCCCGAGAGCAATCGGCAGAAATGAAGTTCCCATATATAAGGCTTTTTTATCTGATGGTGCTATCCTGCCCACATACTCGGTGTATTTAGGAGAAGACGCCATTTCTCCTATTGCAAAAACAAGTACACCAAGTATAACAAGCCAGGGATTTTGTGTAAAAAACATCAGGAATAAGCCCCCTCCAAGTATCATAATTCCGGTGATCATAGAGTGCAGCGGCTTTAATTTCATGCTCTGCGAAGAAATATAGATCTGCAGTATAATGATAAAAAAAGCATCCATGCTTATAACTGTCGGAGCGGTAATGGTTCCGGGTGCAAATCCAAAAAACAGGGAAAGCCTGTCCAGATGGACCCATTGTTCGAGGAAAACCGGAAAGGAGTAGTAAAGCTGATTGAATGCTGTCCAGAAGACTGCCATAATAAGCAGGAAAAGATCGTACCTCCAGTCGATAAGTGTATTAAAAATATTTCTGAAGGCAATGCTGATATTCCCCAGGAAGGTTTTGTCAGTTGGTTCCCTGTCGGGTTCCCTGAAGAAAAAAAGAACAAAAATAAAGTTTATTGCAATCGTGACAATCGACATCAGGAACACCAGCTTCCAATCTACTTTATATAGAAATCCTGCAATAAACGGACCTATAAACCCGCCAATATTTATCATCATGTAGAAAATTCCAAAACCCACAGATGAGTTCTCTTTATTCGTAGTTTTCGCTATCGTTCCTGATATAATAGGTTTAAAAAGCGAACCGGCCACCGCAAGAAAAATATAGGCAGCAAAGACCATCGGGAAGGATTGAAAGGTTCCAACCATAATGTATCCTGCAACATATGCTGTAAATGACAGAATAAGGACCTTCTTAAAACCCACCCTGTCTGAAATGGCGCCGGTAATGAGTGGAAGAAAATAGAGAAGCATTGAGCCGGTGCCAATTATCATTCCTTTTTCGACCTGGCTGAATCCCAGTGCCCCGGTGTCTTTTGAAAGTGTAAGGTAGAGCGCAAAAGCATTATAAAACCCATACCACGCCCAGCGTTCAAATAATTCCATGATATTGGATATCCAGAATACGCGGGGGAACTTTTTGAATATAAGACCCGGCTTTGTCATAATGAACACATTAATTTATAATGTACAAAATAGGATATTAAATGTTTATATATGAAAAGACAAAAGACAAAAGTATAAAGACAAAAGCAGGCAGTAGCCCGATCAGTTTCTAACTTTTTTCTTTTGACTTTTATCTTTTATCTTAATGAATATGGAATATCCCTAAATTTATTCATCAAAAATAATTTATATAATGAAAGAAAGAATTCTCGAGCGCTTTTTAAAATATGTTAAAACAGACACTCAGTCAATACCGGATATAAGCCAGTTTCCAAGCACGGAAAAACAGCTGCATTTGGCTAATATGCTGGTTGACGAATTAAAAAATGTTGGATTAACTGATATTTCTCTGGATGAAAAGGGATATGTCATGGCCACATTGCCCTCAAATGTTGATTTTAAAGTACCTGTCATTGGTTTTTTAGCACATATGGATACCAGTCCTGACATGTCCGGAACAAATGTGAATCCGCAGATTGTCAATAATTATGACGGCGGGGATATTTTGCTGAGTAAAAGTTCCGGGTTGACCCTGACAACAGCCGATTTCCCTGAAATAAAGCAGTATAAGGGACAAACGATAATTACAACAGATGGAACAACTTTGCTGGGCGCAGATGACAAGGCAGGCATTGCCGAAATAGTAACAGCTATGGAATACCTTGTTTTGCACCCTGAAATTAAACACGGTACTGTAAAAGTCGGTTTTACGCCTGATGAAGAAGTTGGCAGAGGTGTTGACTTTTTTGATGTAAAAAAATTCGGTGCAGATTATGCTTATACGATGGATGGCGGGGAGATTGGAGAACTCGAATATGAAAATTTTAATGCCGCAAAGGCAAGGGTATTAATTCAGGGCAGGAATGTTCATCCGGGAACGGCTAAAAACAAAATGATTAATTCACTTCTCATAGCCAACGAATTTAACAACCTGCTTCCTGTAGGGCAGCGGCCTGAATACACAAGTGATTACGAAGGTTTTTTTCATCTCATTAAGTCAGAGGGTACTGTTGAAAATTCGGTGAGTGAATACATAATCCGTGATCACGACCGGACAAAGTTTGAAAATAAAAAAGCGCTGATGCACGATATTGCCAACCTGCTAAACCGCAAGTACCCCGACGGAACAGTAAAGCTCGAAATACAGGACCAGTATTTCAATATGCGTGAAAAAATTGAATCTGTATTCCACATTATAGATATAGCCAAAAGAGCCATCGAAGATTTGGGAATTCAGCCTAAAATTATCCCGGTCAGGGGAGGAACTGACGGATCACGACTTTCTTTTATGGATCTGCCATGTCCCAATATTTTTGCCGGGGGGCATAATTTCCATGGAAAATTTGAATATGTTCCTTTGGAAAGTATGATAGCTGCAACTAATGTCATTATCCGTATTGTTGGGATGTATGCCGATCGTCCGCAATAAAGAGTACTGATACAGAAAAGCTTAAAAGACGATATCAGAGTCTCCTGAGAGCCAGATAAGATTTATTTTGTTGCAAAATCCGCACTCGCACCCACACTTTCAACCATTTAGTAAATTTATAATGAGCGAGAGCGAGTGAGACAGCGCGGCGAGAGATGGGCAGGAGATTATCCTGGTATCAGTTGCAATGTGTGTTGGCAATTTCAACAATCTCACCTGTAAAGTAGTTGATTGTTATGAAGCCGACATAATGGTTTCCCCTGTTTCCCATGAGGTTATAGTGCCATCTCACATACCATGTATCAGAATAGTAATATTTGTCAACTTCTTTTACCTGGAACACCTCACCGCTTGTGCTGGTTACTTCACCCTTCAGCTGGTCAGTCTCCCACAGATCTGCACCATCCTTGAAATGTAAAACCCAATGGACCCTTAAAACACCTCCGTTGAGGATATCCACCAACTCACCATTGCAATAAACAGGAGACCAGTATGAAGAAGTAAACCAGCCCTGTAGTGATTTTGTGTTTATGACCTGTGCTTTTGCCTGCATCAATGCGATTCCGAAGATGAGGCAGATTCCGATAATCAAACTTTTTGTCTTCATGATCCTTGTTTTAGATTAAACATTGAAAATGAAAAGTTAAAAAAAGGGAGGTAATCCGGTTTTGCCAGGCGTCCCAATCATTTTGCCACGCGTGCCATATTGACCAGAAGATATTATTTGCGGATATCGCTGGGATTTACCTTAAATTCGTGGGTGAAGACCCTGCTGAAGTGAGATAAGTTTTTAAATCCCGTCCTGTATGCTGCCTCGGCAACAGAAATGTCCGATGAAAAAAGCAATTGCCTTGCCCTGTGAAGGCGCAGCGACCGGAGATATTCATTTATTGTTTTGTTAGTAAGCGATCTGAATTTACGGTAAAGTTGTGTCCGGCTCATGGCTATTTCTTTGCACATCCTCTGGATATCAAATTTTTCATTGTCAAGATTGGCATTCATTATCTCCCTGACTTTTTTCATGAATTCATCTTCTCTTTGAAACTCCTTATCTTCCCTGAGATTAAGACTGCCGATAACAGAATAGCGCTCCCGAAGTCTATTCCTCAGCCTGATAAGTGACCTCAACTGTACCATAAGTTCTTCCTTATTGAAAGGTTTTACAAGATAGGCATCCGCTCCCCGTTCAATCCCCTTAAGACGCGAATCAATGTCAGCTTTCGCAGTCAGAACGACAATCGGTATATGACTTGTGCGAAGGTCTTTTTTTAATTTGTCAAGCATTTCAATTCCATCCATAACAGGCATCATAATATCACTGATAATAATGTCAGGCACTAATTCGATAGCCTTGTTACAGCCATCTTTTCCGTTGATCGCTGTAAGTATTTGATAATCATTTTCCAATAGTGCATGGAGGTAATAAATAACTTCGCTATTGTCTTCAACTATAAGTAATAGTGGTTTCCTTCCATGATCAATATCAGTTTCTGTAGGAAGTGTATTTGTCTCATTAAAAGGAATGATGTAACTCGACAATGATTCTTTAAGTCCATCCAATCCTAGGTTATTATTCATGGGAGCATTAGATGTAACCGGAAGAGAGATGGTAAATTCCGTGCCACCACCAAAAACATTTTCAACTGTTATATCCCCGGTCACAAGTTTAACCAATTCTCTAGTCAGGGAGAGACCAAGACCTGAACCGGGTATGTCAAAGGATTCGGTTTCATTTACCCTGTAAAATCTGTCAAAAATGAAAGGCAGATATTTCTCAGGTATTCCTGGTCCGTTATCAATCACACAGATTATGAATTCATTTCTATCCGTTAAATTGGTGCTTACCTTAACATGTCCATATTCCCGGGTGAATTTAAGGGCATTTGATAGCAGGTTTGAAACGATATGTAAAAGTATATCCGGATCATAGTCAATAACGGGATTATATTTACATGGACTGAATTCCATCGAAATTTTCTTATATTCTGCTACAGACTGAAATAACTCGACAATAAGATTAATATAATTGTTAATATTTGCCCTGATCATCCTGACAGGCGTGGCTCCGGCTTCAAGTTTTGAAAGGTCAAGCATCTGGTTAACAAGATTGAGGAGTATTCTGGAGTTTTTGTCAATTTTTTCACATCCCTCCTCTAACCATTTATCAGGTTCATTCCTGATTAGGTCAGTCATGCCATTTATTATTGTAAGCGGAGTACGGAACTCATGTGTTATATTAGTATACAGCCTGGTCCTTGCTTCGTCAAGTTCCTTCAACTTACCTGTCTCAAGCTTTTCAAGTCTGACACTCTGAGTAATAAAACTCATTATGAATATCATTGCAAAGCCTGAAATCCAAAGTAAGTTGATTACAAACAGGGAAATATTTACTGAAGATGTCATTTCAGGAGGGACTGTAAGCCATTGATTTAAAACTCCCGCAATAATAACGGTTATAATATACACAGCAAATATAAGGATGGAAAACCTGCGTTCCCTGAAGCTGAGAGAAAAGAATACAAGAGCCAGCCCTACAAAGATAAGGCCGCCGGAATTGGCGATTCCTCCAAGCTTCAGTATGCAAATCAAAGTTGCTGAAGCAACCAGGACCTGATCAATAAAGAGATGCCACTTCCCGACTTTTTTTTTTAAATAATGGTACAAGAACCCCCTGCAAAAAAACAAAAGAAATGGAAATGCCATAGAAAATAAGAATCCTTAATTGTGGAAAGATAATATGGTATGTGACTGTCAGACAGAGTATCATAAATGTGACAGCCACACTTGCAATCCAGTGGATTTTTTTCTGAGTAAGGCTATTCTCATCAATACCAGGATAACCAAGTATTTTAGTAACACATTTGTCTGCCTTATTAATGATGGAAGATTTCATAATCTGACAGAGTCTTACAAATTATTGTTTAAGAGAAAAAATACAGCTATCTCATAGGTTTATCAGTGCCTGAATTATCTAACTGGGCAACAAGTTATTACTACTAAAGATACAAATAAGGTTGAAAAAAATCAAATCAGATACATATG
>JBAVOD010000469.1:0-2330 GCA_049691735.1 Bacteroidales bacterium | reverse complement strand
TAATTATATCATTGATCTTGTGAAGGTTGATAATATAATCGTATTTTTCGTGAGGCAGATTTGCAATATTAAAGACGGTGGTCGTCGAAAGTACGGCTGTCCGGTCATTAAGCCTGGTGCCGGTGATCTTCAGTATACCTTCAGTCATCTCTCTGCCGCATTCGTACTCGATAGCGCTCAATACCCTTGGATTTATCTCGGCGAATGTTGCTGCCTTTCTACCGTTTCCGTTGCCGTTGGTCTTGTGTACCAGTTCACGTTCACTCTTTTTAAGTGTTTTATAGCTTTCATAATTTTCGAGCTCCTGGATTTTAGCTTTTTTGACAGCTAAAAACAGTGCGCCGGTGATCAGTTCAAGCATCGTTGCTATACCGGCTGTCCCGAGAACCACTATCCTTGAATAGAAATATTCGCGCACTGTGTACATGACAAGGACAGTTATGGCAAGGGAAATCAGATTGCTCCCAACAACCCTGTAAAAGAGAGTCGAATAGTTGATTATTTTTCCCCTGTGTATCTTGCCGTTAAGGAACGAAACTATAAGCCAGATGAACGCCAGTCCAATGAAAAAAACAGAGTGGGAGGGGATGTATCCTTTTAACCCTGAAGGTTTAGTTTGAACGATGATAAGGAAAGATATTGCAAGAATAACAATATCAGCTAATAAAGTAATCACCCTGAATCTGCGAACCTCCATTAACTTTCGGTTAGGTTAGTTAATACCTGAATGTGAAGGTAAATTATTTATTGGGATACGGCCTAATGAAAATCGGGATTTTTTTGAACAGGTGAAATTGAGACTTGGTTCTTAGAAGGTTATGGCTTGAAGGCTTGAAGGCATAACGGCATTACGGCAAGACGGCGATTATTGGGAGGAGATTATGGCTTGAAGGCTTTAAGGCGTAACGGCTTTACGGCAAGACGGCTTGATGGCATGACACCTTCACGCCTTCTTACCTTCACGCCTTCATCCCTTCACACCTTCACGCCCTCTTGCCTTTATAATTTTTGAAAGCATAACAGAAATTATGTTGCATTCATTGAGCAGTTCCTTTGCCAACTCAGAGTCAATATATCCGACTTCATTTGCAATTATGAGAAGCGTTTGCAATTCTGCAGATGAGCCCTTTGCAATAAAAAAATGTTTGATTGATTGTTTATCAGTACCTAATTCATCACCTTCTGCAATATTAGCAGGCATGCTAACCGCAGCTCTTTGAATCTGATCCTTTAATCCAAAGTCTTTTGATAAGTTCTGAGTTTTTGTCAGGGTATAAACTCTGACAGCAAGATCTTTGGCTTTAAGCCATACTAAAAGTTTCCGAAAATTTCCCATTTTACAGCGATTTTAAAGTTTAACATAATAAATTCCACACTATAAATTTCAGAAAAAATTGGGAAATTCAAGTTTGTATTTTATTTTTTTGGCATGACGACATCAAGGTCTTACATCCTTTCGCCCTCTCGCCCTCTCGCCTTAACGCCTTAACGCCCTTTTCAGAATCCCATCGTCGCTCCCAGATTAATCGTATTCTTCCTGCCGAAAAAATACTCCGGGCTCCACCTCTGATCCCCCGTTATATTACTCGCTGTAAACGACATCCAGGTGTAAAGATCATTGATGACCTGATATGATCCCCTGACCCCGATTGCCGTATTATGCCATTCAACCATAGCCAGTGGCGGATTACCAACACGGTCCACTCCCAGTTCTGTATAATCCGGCCCCCTGACTGCATCAATAAAAAAGATCCCGACATTCATTGTACGGACTGGCCGGTAATCGAGTGCTACATACCATTCCCTGGAATTATCCCTCAGGTAATGGCCCAGATTGAAATTCTGGGTCTCAAATGTCAGGGTAGGAACATAATGCTGGAAAGCAAGCGGATAACTGTACGTGAATTCAGTTGTCAGGAAAAGATCGCGTACGGGAAAGTTTCCAAGCCTGAATCCTGTCTTCCAGCTCAGGAAATTCCATTCATCCTTTTTTGTGATCCTTGCCAGGGAGAACTCATCGACGAACAGCGTGACATAAAGGTGAAGGTTTCTGATGTTCCTCGAACTCACGTCAAGGTACATCTGGGAATTCATGTTGTCGATGCCAGAGGTCTGGGAATGGTCGACCGATTTGTAAAAGAACAGTGGGATGATATAGGCAGGATTGAAATGTTTGTCGTTGTATACTATGCTGTTGCCGAATGATATGTCGAGGTACCTTACCGGTGTGACTGTGAACATATTCGCAGCGATGAATTTCTTGTAGTAGTTCTCCCGGTAGTCGGTGCCGTAGCTGTTAGTGACCCAGTATGACCGCGAGCTGTCGACGA
>JBAVOD010000468.1:0-7668 GCA_049691735.1 Bacteroidales bacterium | reverse complement strand
CATAAGTGTCGTGTCATCCAGCGTGACCCTTTCGGTGATCCCTTTTCTGTCGATCATGTCCTGTGCAAAATTTATCCTGCCCATAGCTTCAACAAGGATCTCCAGCACGGGGTGTTCAGCCTTGCTCTCCGGAATATCGATCGAGTTTATGCCTTCCCGTCTGTCGAGGGTACCTATGAATTCACCGTTCAGGAATACAGTTGCATAATCATGCAGATCGGTCACTGTCAGCCTGCCCTTTTTATGATCGGCAAGCTCGGTGGTATAAAGGATAAAGCCGTAGTCCTGGTTAAGAGCTTCGAAAGGTTTTGGCTGGTCGGAGTTCACCGGCTCGGGAAGATTGTCCCATACAGATGTAAATTGTGAAAGGCCCATACCGGGCAATTCAATTGCCGGAATCGGGTCCGGAACGGGAGGTAGTTTCTTTCCCTTCGGAAGGTATGAACCGATGAGCTTCCGAAGGGCCATGTACTTCGGAGTAGCCCTGCCCTGCTCATTGACAGGGGCGTCATAGTCGTAGCTGGTTACGTCGGGCTCATAGCCTTTTCCGCCCGAATTTGCTCCGGCAGTATAACCAAAATTAGTACCCCCGTTTATCACATACAGATTAAATGATTTTTTGTTATCCATAAGGGATTTCACTTCACGCAGAAGGCCGGCGGAATCGGGGCATGCCAATTTTTCGCCCCAGCGGGCAAGACATCCGGCCTCCAGTAAAGTGGTTGCGGGTCCCTCACCTGTAGAGTAGGGAACATCTATGCCATTTGCTGTCCAGATCTCCTTTATCCTTCCAAGGTAATTACTGTCGTTGCCAACGCTGCCATACTCATTTTCAATCTGAAGCATCAGTATCGGGCCGCCATTTGTTATCAGGCCGGGTTTCAGCTCTGCTGCAAGCTTGCCGATATACCTTTCAGCTGAAGCCATATACCTGGGGTCCATCCACCTCAGTTTTATGTCGGGTATCCTCAGGAGATAAGGAGGTACGCCGCCAAGCTCCCACCCTGCACCGGCATAGGGACCTGGCCTCACTATCAGCCACATATCCTCGTCATGAACCAGCCGTATGAATTCAGCAAGGTTCCTGTTGTCTGTCGAAAAATCAAATACTCCGTCGGCTGTCTCGTAGTAGTTCCAGAACAGGGATACAGTTATTGTATTGCACCCCATTGCCTTAGCCATCTGTATCCTGTTCTTCCAGTACCCGGCAGGTATCCTGGCCGGATGCATTTCCCCGCTTATAATCTGAAAAGGGGTGTTGTCAAGAAGAAATTCGGATTTCCCGAGCGAAAACGTATGCTGTACCCTATGCTTTTGCCCGAAAGCAGTTATTGCAATAGAGGCTGCGATCAATACACTGAAAATTAATCTCTTATGAGTATTCATATTCTGAAGTTTGAATCTGTCATTTTTTTAAAATTACAGGAATTCTCGATCTGAAGCTTCCTGATCTGACATTTAATATATATACCCCTGAAGGTAGATTAGGATCCGAAAGATCAATAAGTCCGGGATTACCTGTTGATACCTGCCTGATCAGCCTCCCGGTTATTGTAAAAATATCTATTTCCAGATTGTTACCGGCATCCTCGGTGATCAGTTGGACAGTTACGATCCCCGTGGTCGGATTAGGATAGATTATCAGGGGGTTGCCTGAAAGCTCCTCCTCATTCTCTTCCGGTAATGTATTGTCGGCAAATGGAGTGCCATCCTTTTTAACAGATAAGGTCCAGTAAGAATAATCAAGCGGATCATTTGCGGGATTAACAGCTGCTGAAGAAAGGGAATATCCTCCGCCATCTGCATCAGCAGGCCAGGGAGGCGCGTCAGAATATATAAAATCAATTACAGTTCTGCCTGAGGCAGTTTCAAGAAGCACTTCTTCACCGTCATTCGAAAAATTTCCCTTAAAATTGCCTGATGCCACAAGTCCATACTGGTCGTAGAACTTTGAAGGCTTTGATGCCAGCACGTAGAACTCTCTGGGTGCAAGAAGCCGGTTCAGGGGAAAGACATAATAGACAGCTGAGTCAAGCATTAGCCCCGAGAGATTGATGGCATTGCTTCCGGTGTTCTTGAATTCGATGAATTCAAGGTCCTTGCCATCGATCGTATCCTGTCCACTGATGACTTCTGCCGGGTGATAATGCAGTTCAGTGACCCTTAACCCGGTATAGTCTGACCGAGTGCTTATAAAGTTTACCTCCCGGAGAGGGCTCCAGTATCCCTCTGCAAGAACTCTCGCCTTGATGACTGCCGGGCCTTCCAGTAGCAGGCTTACCCGCCCGAGCGAAAACCTGACGCCCCGGCTGACTGATCCCCCGGGATCCCTGGGATCAGTTCCGTCGAGCGTAAAGTAAATTGTCCCGGAATTGCCGGGATTTTCAATGCTCACCGATACCGGGGGTGTGATCAGAGATTCCGACCCGGATACAGGACCGGCAGCATTTGTAATTACCGGTGCGTCAATAAGAGAATAAAGACCTGCTGATTTAAGCTGGTTGATAACTATTGGCGTCCTGTAGGGAAAAAAGTTGTTCCTGATCTTCCTTATCTCGGAAAGCCATTGTACATTCCGTGTGTAAGGTGTACCGGTCGGCCTTTTGGAATCACCCCACCTGGCTGATTCTGCAATAACTGCAAGATCAATCTCAGAGACTCTTTTGTCAAGCCGTTTAAGGCAGCTGTCAGGACTAAAAACTCCTTCTGGCGACAAGTGCCTGAAGGCCCTGTCGGCAAACCGCATGCGGTACTCAGGATTTGCAGAAAGCCTGAAGTGCAACCACTGCGGATGAAATTTTATAACATTAGTCACATCCATCTGCATATTGTCTGCCCTTGCAGCGATATTTACCCTGTCCTCGTAAAGCCCAATGCCCGGAGCATGTGGTTCATCAAACAGGGAATGTTCGGCATCGTGGACGAAAAAGACAAATCCTTTTGAATTATCCTCCCGGTTGTCGATCGCGTAGAAATTATTTGAACTCTTGTTCTGCATGAACGATGAAACGGGCGAGTCGAAGTTTCCCGAATAGAAGATCACAAGCATGAAATCGATGAGATTATCGAGATCGACCATAACTTCCCCCCCTTTTACCGGCTTCCCATCCTGGTCCCTTCCTTCAATTTTGAAATAGTCGGCATTTGAGATAAATCCTTTATTGCACATATTCCACAAATCGGTCCACGACTCCGAATTGCCATCTGTTGCCTCGACGTTATAGCCACTTTCGGTATCGACCTTTATGACATCATATTCTTCATTTGAACCTCCGAAATAAGATTCTGCATACCTCGCCTCGGATCGTTCCTGGCTCTGGTAAATGCCCCAGTACATACCGTTGAGATAAAGATGGTAATACCGGCTTCGGGTGTAGGGCTGACCCATGTCCCTCTGAGTGTCGCGTGAAAAGACCTCCCTTACCATCGAATTATTTTCAAGTCCCGTGCTCCACGCATAATTCTGCTCGCAGCGGAGATCTATCTTGTCAAATTCACTTACACCCTCATTTCCGAACAGAGGATATCTGAGTTTAGCTGAGCCATATTCTTCTCTGAAAAATAGCCTGAAAGCATGCTTCGTGAAATCGTCATTGCGGCTCCATCCCCCTCTGATCCTCAATCCTGCATTCAGGTTAAATCCTGCAGAGCCATCAGGGTTGATAAGTTCGGCGCTGCATTCTCTCTCCCAGCCCAGCCCGTGCCCCATCGCATTGACATAAATCCCTGAAGCAGGATCAAACAGGTTTTTAAGGTCAGTGACTATTGAAATTGATGGAAGGTCAAACAATGAATTATTGATCTGTGGCTGGTAGGCAGGATCATTCACCACTTCCCTGTCCATTTCCAGATCGATAAGTTGCCCGTTCACGCTACCCGACGGCCAGTCTCCCCCGGGCCACGACTGGGTAGTGACTTTTTCGGTGAAGATATAGGTCCTGGTGGCTGACCTTGAAGGATTGAAGCCCTCGCGGCACAGAGATGCCCTGACGATGACAGCTGGAGTTGCCGGCCGTCCCATGGAATCTTCAGGATTTATTGGTATGGTCACAGGTGAATCCGTTATGAAGCCAGTCAGTGAAGTTTCAGGATTGCTTCCATCGAGGGTATAAATTATTTTCGAGTCACTATCGGGTGACATCAGAACCAGGCTGAAAGGTTGCCCGAAGAACCCTGAACCGGCTGAAAAGCTTATGCCAATTGTATCGACAAGCACCGGAAGATCTTTCCGTGCATGTATTTCCATGTCGAAATACAAATCGGTGCTGGTAAGATTAACATTAAAGCACTGGACAGCAATAGAATTAAGTCCGTCGATCAATCCAAGCGAAGCTGTGCTCACTGTGATCAGAACGCCGGTTCCCGACTCATGATTGGCGGTTGCAAGGCTGTTGTATGCCGGATTTGAGGGTGCATTGCTGCTGAGGGCCAGTACACCATTGACCCAGATAATGAATCCGTCATCGTAATCAACCAGGAAAGTGATTTCTTTTATAAGTGCTGATGACCTGCATTCAAAGGTCGATCTGAGAAAGAGAGTTGTGTAACTGTTCATCATATCAGTCAGTTCAGTCCCTCCGGTCCCGTCACCATACCAAAACGGAGCTCTGCCCTTTTCCCAGGACGAATAATCATAACCGGTATCCTTCCAGCTTCCCGGAAGGGGTGACGTGGCCTTGCCCTTTACATAAGAATACTCTGACTGATAGCTGAAATCTATCTGGGCTGAAATGACAGGTGTAAACAATAATAATACAAGTAGACCTGTCAGTTTGAGTATATTTTTTTCCTGTTTTTCCATCCCTTCAAATCACTCCGCCGAAGATCCTGATCATATTGACTGGTAGCTATGGAGTTTCTTGTAGTAGCCATTCTTTTTGTCCATCAGTTCGGAGTGTGTTCCGGTCTCGACTATCTTTCCCTCATCCAGTACGACAATCATGTCGGCATGCTGGATTGTCGAAAGCCTGTGTGCAATAACAAGGGAAGTCCTGTTTTTCATAAGCTTAAGGATGGCATCCTGAACAAGCCTTTCGGATTCGGTATCAAGTGCCGAAGTAGCTTCATCGAGTATAAGGATCGGGGGGTTAGCCATTATCGCCCTTGCTATGCTTATTCGCTGCCTTTGCCCGCCGCTTAGCTTGTTACCCGACTCCCCTACCGTATTTGAATAACCAAGCTCGGTTTCCCTGATGAAGTCATCGGCATTGGCAATCCGGGCAGCATTTTCAACTTCCGGCAAATCGGGCTTTTCGACGCCGAAAGCAATGTTCTCTGTAAAGCTGGTATTGAAAAGAATCGGATGCTGGCTGACAATGCCCATCAGGTTTCGCAATTCCTTCAACCGGAGGTCGCGGACATCAATCCCGTCAATCAGGATAGCTCCCTTGTCCACATCCATGAACCGGGGAAGAAGGTCGGCCATTGTGGATTTGCCTGCCCCCGATTTTCCAACTATTGCAACTGTATGGCCTTTAAGGATCTTAAGATTGATGTCCTTTAGGACAGGCTCGTTGTTGTAGCCATACCATACACCCCTGAACTCTATCGATTCCCTGAATCCGTCGATGTGTAAGGCACCCGGCTTTTCTGTTATCTTTTCCTCTGCCTCGAGGATCTGGTCGATCCTGTCGATCGATGCCATGCCTTTCTGTATGCTGAACCACGCAGTTGTAATGTTCTTGGCAGGCTGGATTATCTGAGAGAATACCACCAGAAATGCAATAAGCCTGTCGGGGGTCATATTCCCTGTACCCTGAAGGGCAAGGATGCTTCCGAAATACATCAGTATCATCACCACGATGGTTGACAGGAACTCGCTTATAGGCGAAGCAAGGGATGATTTCCTGGTAACACGCTTAAAGATCTTTGAATACCGCTCATTGGTCTCGCCAAACTGTTTTTTCATCTTTTCCTCAGCATTGAACCCTTTGACGATCCTTAAGCCTGAAAGCGTTTCCTCGACAACCGACAATAGCTTTCCAAGGTATTGCTGGCCCATGAACGATGAAGAGCGGAGCGAACGGCTGGTCCGGCCAATCAGCCAGCCGCTGACGGGAAGCAGGACGAGTGCGAAAAGTGTAAGATGTACACTTGTAATAAAAAGGTAAACAACAAAGATCAGGATGTACAGGGGATCCCTGAAGAGCATTGTAAGGGATGACATGACAGAGACTTCAATTTCCTGAACATCATTTGAGATCCGGGTCATCACATCACCTTTCCTGGCATCGGTGAAGTATGAGAGCGACAGTCTGAGCACTTTGTTGTACATCTTGCTGCGGAGGTCCCTTACGGTGCATGCTCTCATATATGCCATACTGCTGTTGGCCAGTGAAATAAAACCGTTCTTCAGAAGGCTGGCAATAATTACAATTGCAATCACCAGCAGGAGTGCTTTTATCTGTCCCTGCTGGCTGATGATCGACGACAGATAATACTTGCCGGCCGCTCCGAGGTAATCAAGACTCATATGGAATTTTCCGGGTGAAGGAGCAACCGTCACCTGGTTGAACAGTATCTTGAGGAAGGGAATTACGAGGGTATATGATAAAAGGGCGAAAACAGCGCTCAGGATATTATAGATAATATTTCTGACCGCTGTCCATCTGTATGGTTCAACGTATTTAAGAAGCAGGTTTGCCTTGTTCATTGGACGGATCGGATATTAGAAGCCTGTGTAGTTAAACGGGGTTATTGCTTTCAGCTCTGATTTAAGGGATTCGTTGATGTCGAGGCTTTCGATGAAGTCAAGGATGGATTCCTTTGTTATTTTCTGGTTTACCCGTGTAAGTTCAAGCAATGATTCATATGGTTTACTGAAGCCTTCTCTCCTGAGAATTGTCTGTATAGCCTCAGAAACAACTGCCCAGTTGTTTTCAAGATCAGCTTTCATCTTATCGACATTGACAATGAGCTTATTAAGCCCTTTTAACATAGAACTGAAGGCAATTATTGTATGTCCTATCGGCACGCCCACATTTCTAAGTACCGTCGAATCCGTAAGATCGCGCTGAAGCCTTGATACAGGTAGCTTCTCCGAGAGGTGGCCAAAAATTGCATTTGCAAATCCAAGATTGCCTTCAGCATTTTCGAAATCGATGGGATTCACCTTGTGGGGCATTGCTGAAGAGCCTATCTCCCCTTTTCTTATCTTTTGCCTGAAATAATCCATCGAGATGTAGGACCACATATCGCGGGCGAGATCGATATTTATTACATTAATTCTGCGGAGGTTATCAAAAAGTGCTGCAAGATTGTCGTAGTGCTCGATCTGGGTTGTGGGTGAAGAACGCTGCAAACCCAGGGTTTCATTCACAAAATTGTCCGCGAACGAGACCCAGTCAATCTCAGGATAAGCAGCCTTGTGAGCATTCAAATTCCCGGTTGCCCCTCCGAACTTTGCAGAGTAAGGGATCTGTCCGAAGTATTTTGACTGTTCATCGAGCCTTGCAATAAAAACTGCAATTTCTTTCCCCAGGCGGGTTGGCGATGCAGGTTGCCCGTGAGTCCTTGCGAGCATTGGAATGTCTTTCCAATCCTCAGAAAAACCGGCAAGCGTTTCCCTTAATTCAAAAAGAAGCGGAAAATAAACGTCTGTGAGAGCATCTTTTATTGATAAGGGGATGGCAGTATTATTAATATCCTGGGATGTCAGGCCAAAATGGA